>JAGQIT010000806.1:1716-7863 GCA_020431135.1 Myxococcales bacterium
GCCGCGCAGACCTCTCCGTCCATGCAGTCCGCGGAGCTCATGCAGTCCTCGCCGACGCCGGTCGTGCCCGTCGTCGAGTCGGTGCCGCCGCTCGTCGTCGTCGCCGTGTCCGACTCGGTCCCCGAGGTCTGGCCGCCCGTCTCGGTCATACCGCCGGTCGTCGTCGTCGTCGTCGCGCCTGAGTCGCTGTCGCTCATCGACTCGCTGCCGCCGCCCGTCTCGGTAGCGCTCGCCGACGCCGATCCCATCGTCGTGCCCTCGGTCGCGCTCCCCTGCGTCGCGCTCCCGCTCGTGCCCACGGTCGCCGCCGTGTCGGTCTCGGCGCTCGTGTCGTCGCCGCAGCCGAGGCCAGGCGCGATGAAACCCAAGGCGAGGAGCGTCCGCGCCCCGACGCGACAAAAACCAAACCTACGCTGATCCATCATCCACTCCACCCACAGTTCTCCAATTGACGCTAATTTGCGGCCGTTGGGCCGTCAAGAGCCCGCGAATGCCTGCACCGAGCCCACACACGAACCAGCGCGGCGGCCTCCTGTGTGCAAAGAGACACCTGGGCACGCGCGCCGTCGACGGCTCGCGCCTCCGCTCACAGCGACCTCCAGTCTCATGTCCAAAGGGACATCATCGCGCTCCGGGCAGCGCGGCCGCCAGCCGCGTGTCAGTCCAACAACGACAGGTGTACGCGCTCCGACCTCAGCCGGCGACGAGGACAGCACGGCCTCTGCACTCGCAGGCCCGCGGCCCTACCAGTCCGCGCCGCTGTCGACCCGCGCGATCCTGTCCTCCGGCGCGTCGAGGCCCTGCGGCAGCGGGATCACGACCTCGAAGCTCGATCCCTCGCCGACGGTGCTCTCGACGGTGATGTCGCCGCCGAGCATCTGCGCCAGGCGCTTCGAGATCGCGAGGCCGAGGCCGGTGCCGCCGAAGACCGTCGACACCGTCTCGTCGGCCTGCGTGAACGCCTGGAAGATCGCCTCGAGCTTCTCCGGCGGGATGCCGACCCCGGAGTCGCGGACGGCGACGCAGAGGCTGTCGATGTCCTCGCGCGCGCCGATGTCGATGGCCACGTCGACCCGCCCCTTGCGCGTGAACTTGCAGGCGTTGGAGATGAGGTTGAGGAGGATCTGCTTGAGCTTGGTCCGGTCCGAGATGATCTCTACCGCCTCGTCGCTGCACTCGAAGAGCAGGCGGTTGTCGTTCTTGAGGGCGAGCGGCATCGTCGTCGCCGCGATCTCGCGGACGAGGTCGCCGACGATGAAGCGCTCCATGTGGATCTCCATCTTCGCGGCCTCGATCTTCGACAGGTCGAGGATGTCGTTGATCAGGTCGAGGAGGTGGCGGGCGGCGCCGTGGATCCGCCCGACGTCGTCGATGTACATCCGCTCCGAGGCCTCCTCCATCTCCTCGGCGATGAGCTCGGAGTAGCCGATGATCGCGTTGAGCGGCGTCCGCAGCTCGTGGCTCATGCTCGCGAGGAAGGCGCTCTTGGTCCGGTTGGCCTGGATCGCCTGCTCCTCGGCGCGGCGGCGCTCGAGGATCTCGGTCGTGAGCTTGGAGTTGGCCTCCGAGAGCGCCTCGGTGCGCTCGACGACCCGCTCCTCGAGGACGTCGTGGGCCTCGCGGAGCGCGTCCTCGGCCGACTTGCGCCGGGTGATGTCGGTGACCGCGACGAGCGAGCCGCGGTGGGTGCCGGAGGCGTCGTAGAAGGGCTTGGCCGAGACGATGCTCCAGAATTCGGTGCCGTCGTTGCGGCGCCAGCGGAAGTCGAACTCGTCCTCGGCCCCGCCTGAACGACGGGCCAGGTTAGCCCGCGCCTCGGCGGCGCTCTCCGGGTCCATGTAGTCGAAGATCCGGCGGCCGATCATCTGCCGCGGCGTCGTCCCGAGGAAGCCGGCGAGGCGATCGTTGGCGTACTCGATCATGCCGTTCGGATCGTTGACGAGGATGCCGTCGTTGACCGTCTGGATCAGGCTCTGGAAGTAGGCCTCTTGATCGCGGCGGGCGTCCTCGCGGATGACCTCGCGGGTGAGGTCGAGGGCGACGCCGAGGACCCCGCGCGTGACCCCGGAGGCGTCGGTGAGCGGCGCGCAGTGGAGCTCGAGGGTCATCCCGCGGATCCGCATATGCTC
This sequence comes from Myxococcales bacterium, assembly GCA_020431135.1. GTDB lineage: Bacteria > Myxococcota_A > Polyangia > Nannocystales > Nannocystaceae > JADJRG01. The sequence continues at coordinate 3,846 of JAGQIT010000806.1, forward strand.
GCGGACACGGGCGCCGCTCACCGCCCGCTGGAGAACGAAGTGGAGGCCGGGGAAGTCGGGGAACGCCTCCTGGACGTGGAGGCCGACGACGTCGGTGCGCAGCGTGGCGCCGCCCTCACGCGGGACGAAGGTGAAGCGGCGAAAGACGAGGTCGCTGTCGACGAGGAAGAGCGCGACCGCGGTCGCAGAGGTCATCAGGTCGAACCACAGGCTGAGCTCGATCTCCCGCAGGTCGTCGCTCCTGCCGACCTCGTAGCCGTCGTCGCGGGTGACCTCGAGCGGGCGCAGAGCGGCCTCGAAGCCGGCGCACGTCCCGTCCGCGCCGAGGATCGGATCGGCGGCGATGTCGAGCGGGATCAGCTCGCCGTCGCGTCGCCGGCAGCGGATCTGGAAGCTCGACGGCTCGTCGTCGCCGCCCGCGGCGTCGAGGCGCCCGCGATCGTCGGGGTGGACGAGCGAGCGCAGGAGGCGGGAGTCGCCGCAGAGCTGCTCGGCGGTGTACCCGAGGACGCCGACGATGCCCGGGTCGATGGCCTCGATGAACATCTCCGGCCGGCTGCGAAAGCGCGCGAAGAGCAGGCCCAGCCGGCGAGCGAGCGCCTCACGCGGCCCTGACTCCAGCTCGCCTCTGCTTCCGACGCGCTCCACGATCCACTGCCGGGGGCCCCGCTCGGCGCGAAAGCTCCGGAGCCAATACTAACAGAGCGGTCCGCCCGATGGGGTTCACGCCGCTGCGCCCTTCGCGCTACGAGGCCGCGTCGCGGCCATCGAGGAGGCGCTCGCCGGCCGCGACCGCGCGCTCCGCCGAGTTCCGCACATGGGCGCCCGGCCACGCGATCACGTCGCGCAGGCGTACGCCCGCGTCGACGATGACGTCATCATCGAGCTCGACGTAGGGCCCGATCTCCGCGCCTGCGCCGACCTCCACGCGACGTCCGATGAAGACGGGCGGCCGGATCTTCGCCGTCGGGTGGATCTTCGCCGTCGGATCCACGCCCCGCAGCGGACGCTCGGCGTAGGGGAGCGCCGCCTCGCCGTCGAGGACCTTGCGCAGACCGACGAGGTAGCGCTCGAGGTTCGAGTGCTCCCACCAGTAGCCGTCGGTGAGGTAGCCGTAGAGGCCGCGCCCCTCGGCGAAGAGCTCGCGGTAGGCGCTTCGGACGATGCACGGCGCGCCGGAGCCGGGGATCCGATCGATGACCTTGGGGTCGATGACATGGACCCCTGTGAACATCAGCGGACGCCCCGGAGACGACCCCTCGCGGGTCTCCTCGAAGAGGCTGACGACCTGGCGATCGGGGCCGAGGCGGATCTTCTCCCACTTCTCGCGCCGCGGATCGGGGCAGAGCACGAGGGTCGCCTCAGCGCCGGTCTCGCGGTGCTGGCGGAGGACGTCTGCGAGATCGAGGTCGAGGAGGATCTTGCCGTTGACGATGATGATCGGCGCGCCGGAGCCGTCGTCGAGGAGCGCTCGCGCCCGGCGGATCCCGCCGCCGGTGCCGAGGACCTCAGGGGCCTCGCGCGAGTAGCGGATGTCGAGATCGAGGGCCCCGCCGTCGCCGAGCTCCTCCGCGATCTGCTCGCCGAGGTGGTGGAGGTTGACGACGATCTCGCGGACGCCCTGCGAGCGCAGCCAGAGCGCGGCCCACCGCACCAGCGGCGTCCCGCAGATCGGCAGCATCGGCTTCGGGCGCAGGCTGGTGAGGGGGCCGAGGCGGGTGCCGAGGCCGGCCGCGAGGATCATCGCCCGAGGTGTCGCAGACATCGCCCGGAGGCTAGCAGGACGCCGCGCAAGTCGACACAAAGCGGCGACCGGGCGCGGCCCGGCTCAGACCCGCCAGACGATCCGCTCGAGGGCTACGGCGACGAGGACGAGGCCGAGGCCCATGACCACGACCACGGCCCACATCCGCACGAGCGCGCCGCGGCGGGCCGAGTTGATCGCGGCGGCGATCTCCGGGTCGTCGCCGGCGCTGCCGAGCGCCTCCGCGGTCGCCTTCGCGGTCGAGCCGTGGCGCACGAGGATCAGCAGCGCGAGGAGGAGGAGGAAGAGGCCGCCGCCGCCGAGGAGCCCCCAGCGCAGGCCGCTGTACCAGGCGACCTTGGCGGCGACGAGGTCGGCCTGCTCGCGCTCGAAGGTCGTGATCGCCAGCGGCGGGCCGATCACCTGGATCGGCAGGGTGCCGACGAGGAAGCGGCGCGCGAGCTTGACCTCGGCCTCCGAGAGCTCGGCGCGCCCGAGGTAGGCGACGAACGCCGCCTCGCTCTCGCGGTCGAACGACTTCTCGACCCGCGGCGCGTCGAGGAGCGCGTGGTAGCGGTCGACGACCGGGCGCAGGCTCGCTACGCCGCCGGGATCGTCGTCCGTGATCTGGAGGCGGAGGATCTCGGCCGACTCGCCGGGATCGTTGGTGAAGTAGTAGGCCTCAGCCTGGATGAAGCCGGGCTCGACCCCGGCGGTCGACCACTGCCGCGGCGGCTGGAGGCCGACGACCGGCTCGAGGGTGTCGACCCAGGCGCCGTCGGTGCCGTGGACGTCGACGTAGATCGGCCGGCTGCGCCGGAGCCCGCGCGCGGCGATCGACGCCGGCTCGCCCGCGCGCAGGGCCAGCGGCTCGCCCTCGAGGCGGACGGCCCCGGCGAACGAGACCATGCGGAAGCGCCGGCGCCCGAGCACCCTGCCCTCGTCGATGAAGACCTCGCCAGGCTCGACGATCCGCACCTCGATCTCGAGGATCTCGCTGGTCAGGGCGCCGCGGAGCATCGCCAGGCCGAGGGCGTCGGTGCGCTCCGAGAGGAGGATCGGCGGCTCGCGGGACGAGCCGCGCTGGGCCATGAACTCGCCGCCGAGCAGCGCGACCTCGACGTGCCCCGGTCGCGGGTTGCCGTCGGGATCCGTGACCCGGATCATCAGCGTGTTGTCGAAGCCGGCGAGGAGGCGCCGCTCGGGGCGGACGACGATCTGCATGCCCTCGGGCTGCGGCTCCGTGTTGTCGCCCCAGTTGAGGTTCGAGGTCGAGATCGTCAGCGCGCCCTGCCGCTGCGGGCGCTCGTCGACGACCTCGACGGCGATCCACTCGCGCAGCGGCCCGAGGCCCGGGTGCGCGACCTCGAGGCCGATCGCCGCAGGTCCGGGCGCGAGCGTCGGCACCGTGAAGCGACCCTGGAGAACGCCGACCTCGCCGGCGTCGGCGAACTCACCGAGCGGCTGGACGCCGTGACCCTCCTGAAACACGACCGCCGTCACCTGTGACCCAGCGAGCGGCTGGCGCTCGCCGTCGATGTGCAAAACCCGCAGCGCGAGCTGCTCGCCGACCCGCCACTGCGGCTCGAACTGGGCGATGAGCGCCTGCTCGTTGCGCCACCCCGAGACCCAGAGGCTGAGGAGGATCACGACCGCCATCCCGAAGGACGCGACGAACACAGGGATCCACAGCGCGCCCATCCCCGCCATCACGCGCTGCTCGTCGATCTCGTCCAAATCGCCTTCGGGCCGTTCCACGCCCCCCTACACTAGCAGAACCCCGCAGCCGGTGGCGAGGCTCCCGCGCGGACATCGACGCCTCGCCAGCCCCGCCGCGCGGACGTATCCTCCGCCCACCATGAAGGTCAGCATCATCGGCACTGGGTACGTCGGGCTGGTCGCGGCCGCGGTCTTCGCCGACTACGGCAACGACGTGGTCTGCGCGGACATCGACGAGGGCAAGATCGCCGCCCTCGAGCGCGGCGAGGTCCCGATCTACGAGCCCGGCCTCGACGCCCTCGTCAGCCACAACCTCGAGGCCGGCCGCCTGCGCTTCACCTCCGACAACAGGGTCGCCGCCGCCCACGGCGACGTGATCTTCATGGCCGTCGGCACGCCGACGCGCGCCGCCGACGGCTCCGCGGATCTCTCGTTCCTGATCCAGGCGGTCACGGAGGTCGCCCGCGGCCTCGAGCGCCCGGCGATCATCGTCAACAAGAGCACGGTCCCGGTCGGCACCGCCGAGCGCGTCGCCCGGGTGATGGGCGAGCACAC
>JAGQIT010000807.1 GCA_020431135.1 Myxococcales bacterium
CGATCCTCAACAGCCTCCTGACGCTGCTCAACGCCCGCCGCTACACCCACGGGACGACGACGGTGAACGTCCCGCTGATCTCGCTCTTCGCGGCGTCCAACGAGGTCCCGACCGACGAGGCGCTGTCGGCCCTCTTCGACCGCTTCCTCCTCCGCGTCCGCTGCGACTACCTCGACAGCTACCACTTCCGCGGCCTCCTCCAGAAGGGCATCGACATCGAGACCCGGCAGATGGCCGAGGCCGGTGATCCGCGCGGGGTGAAGGCCCGCAAGGTCACCTCGGCCAAGGAGCTCATGAGCCTCCAGCAGCGCTTCGGCGACTTCATGCGCTTCAGCGAGGACTTCCTCGCCACCTTCAAGGGGCTCGTCTTCCAGATCCGCTCCGAGGGCATCGGCCTCTCCGACCGCCGCGTCGTCAAGCTCCTCAAGATGTTCGCGGCGTCGGCGATCTTCGACGGCCGCAAGGAGGTCAACGACGCCGACTTCTTCGTCCTCCGCCACGTCTGGAACACCCCCGAGCAGGAGGAACTCCTGCAGGAGATCGTCGGCCCGGTGCTCGACCGCTGGTACGACGCCCACCCCGATCAGGCGCGGATCGGCGCGACGCCGACGAGCCTCCAGGACCTCCTCGAGGAGCTGCGGATCATCCGCGAGACGCTCTCGGGCTCGGAGGTCCTCTCGGACATGCAGCTCTTCTCGCAGCTGCGCAACCTCGGCGACATCAAGGCCGCCCTCCAGCGGATGCCCGACAACCCGGCCGCGCAGCGGATGATCGGCGAGGTCGACAAGCTCCTCGAGGCGATGTTCGCGTCGAGCCGCTTCGTCTAGCGCGCGGCTGACACGAGGGCAGGGGAGCCGGCGGTACACGGATGGCGGAGGCGAGCAGGCGCGCGAGCGGGGTCCCCTCGGGGCCGGAGATCGAGCGCCAGATCGGCACCCTCGCGCTCTCGCAGATCGACGGCGCCGGCTCGCTGGCGCTGATGCGGGCGGTCGCCTGGCAGGGGATCCTCGCGCGCCTCGGCTACGCCGTGCCGCTCGTCGTCATCCACGACCTCGGCTGCCTGATCGCCGGCCTCGGCGCGCCGGCGTCGCACGTCCGCGGGATCGCCGAGCGCGAGCTGTGCGACGCCTGGCGGGCGCTCCTCGTCCAGCTCGCCGACTCTGAGCTCGTCACGTCGCAGGCCGGCTGGAAGCACCGCGACTCGATGGTCGGCGTCGTCCTCGCGCGGATCCTCGCGGCGATCGTCCCGCAGCTCCCGGAGGCGATCCGCGTCCTCCGGCCGATCGAGCTGCCGAGCGACGCGACCCTCTACCTCCGCGTCGAGCCGAGCACCGCCTTCAACCGCTACGATCCGGGGCAGGCGATCGCCTGGCTCGACACCATGGTCAGCGCCCGCCTCCTGTCGATCCTCGCGGTCGAGCAGCTCGACGTCGACGCCCTGCGCCTCTTCGGCCTCTTCCGCGGCGGCCCGGGCGAGGCGGCGACGGGGGTCGACCTCGCCGACCTCTACTCGGTGATGATCTCGCCGGCGCTGGCCGACGTCATCGACTTCTCGATGGAGCTCCTGCCGTCGATCCTCGAGGTCCGCCGCGACGCCGGCCAGCAGGCGTTCTCGATCGACGGCTACGCGTCGATCGAGCGCCGCGGCAACATCGACGACCTGGTGCTCTCGCAGCTCGCCCTCGACGAGGACATCTTCGAGCAGAAGCTCGTCGACAACGAGCTCTTCTACTTCACCCACGAGAAGCAGGTCGAGAACGAGGAGCGCACCCACCTCGTCCTCGTCGACGGCTCGGCGTCGATGCGCGGCGTCCGCGAGGTCTTCGCCCGCGGCCTCGCCCTCGCCCTGTGCAAGCGCCTCGCGCTCCTCGGCGAGCGGGTGATCCTCCGCTTCTTCGACAGCCGCCTCTACGAGGGCGTCGAGGTCGGCGCCGACAGCCACGGCGAGGTCCCCTATGTCCTCCAGTTCAGGGCCGAGCACGGGCGCAACTACGCCCGGGTGATCCGCCAGCTCAACGGCGAGCTCGCCGGGCCGCGGCGCGGCAGCGGCAAGGTCCTCGTCTACATCCTCACCCACGGCGAGTGCCAGCTGCCGACCGAGGAGGTCCAGCTCCTCGCCGGGCGGGCGCCGCTCTACGGCGTCTTCATCCTCCCGAGCGCCGGCCTCGAGCTGCCCTACCTCGACCTCCTCCACCGCGTCCACGTCATCGACCGCGACGCCCTGTCGATCGGCAACCGGGTCGAGCGCGCGCGCCAGATCATCCAGGACGTCGAGGCCGACACCCAGACCTCCGCCGCCGGCGGGCGCCCCGTGCGAGCTGGCCGACGGGGCAGGGGAGGGCGCCGATGATCGACACCGCGCTGCTGTGGGTCCGCGCCGAGACGGCGATGCGGGCGCGGCGGTGGAAGGACGCGATCGTCCACCTCCGCGAGCTCGTCACCGTCGTCGACCGCATCGACTTCGAGTACGAGGAGTGGCTGCGGGCGCTCGCCGAGAGCCTGCGTCAGGTCGGCGAGCGCCGCGAGGCGATGGCCTGCGCCGCCTACCTCGGGGTCAAGGACGAGCCGGAGCCGGACCTCCTGGAGCGCCAGATCGCCGAGGCCCACGGCGGCTCGGCGGACGCCCGCCGCGGCCTCTGCCTCGTCGGCATCTACCTGTCGCGCGCGGGTCAGCACCGCCACGCCGCCGACTACTTCGCCGCCGCCGCGATGCCGGTCCACCACGCGATCGAGCTCGAGCGCGCCGGCGAGGATCGGGCGGCCGCCGACCGCTGGGCGCAGATCCTCGGCGGCGAGCGCCTGCAGGGGCGGACGTACGAGCGGGCGCTCGCGCGGATCAACTACGGCCTGTGCCTCTACCGCCTCGGCCACGACCGCGCCCGCCTCGCCCTCGCCGAGGCGACGACGGCCGTCGAGGAGGTCGCCGACGGCTTCGAGAACGAGGGCCTGCGCGAGCGCGCCTTCGACTGCTACCAGCTCCTCGCCCGCGTCGGCCTGCAGACCGGCGCCTTCGAGAACGTCGCCGAGGGCTACCTCAACAGCGTCCGGATCCTCAAGGACGACGGCCTCAAGCTCGACGCGCTGCGCCTCTACGAGGCCTTCGTCGCCCACGCGCGCCGGGCCGGGGAGCACCACGCGGTGGCGACGATCCTCCGCGAGGCCGCCGAGTTCTGCACGCGCGCCGGGCTCCCCTACGCCGACGACCTCCGCCTGCGGGCCGCCGACGCCTGGATGAAGACCGCCGCCGAGGCGCTGAGCGCCGGCCACCCGCTGCAGATCGTCGAGAACGCCTACCTCGCCGCCGCCGAGTCGCTGGCCTCGGTCCGCGCCTTCCGCCAGGTCGCCGAGGTCTACCGGCGGATGAGCGCCCTCGAGCTGCCGACCAAGGCGCGCGAGCGCTGCCACCGGATCCTCCGCCGCCTCAGCGACGCGCCCGCCGATCCGCCGCGGCCGATCCCGGTCCCCGACTTCCTCAAGCAGCTCCCCGACTACGAGGAGGTCTGGTACGTCGACCTCGCCGAGTGGGAGACCGGCGGCGATCCGGCGCTGACGGCCGCCGGGGTGATGGCCGACCGCCGCTTCCCGGACTACGTCCGCCGTCACGCGCTCCTCCTCGTCCTCGACGTCGAGCGCCGCGGCGGCGCGCTCGGCGACGTCGAGGTCGTCCGCCGCCTCGAGTCGATCCGCGCCTACCCGGTGATCGACGCCCTCGAGCACCTCTTCCGCCAGGGCGACGCGGCGATGCGCGAGGCGGTCGCCGGGGCGATGGGCTCGCTCCGCTTCAAGCGCTCCTTCACGCTCCTCCAGCGGGCGCTCCGCGACGACGAGCCCAAGGTCCGCGCGGCCGCGGCCTCGTCGATCGCCCACCTCGTCTTCCCCCACGCCTTCG
>JAGQIT010000808.1 GCA_020431135.1 Myxococcales bacterium
GGCTCGACCCCGAGCTCGGCCAGCGCCCGCGCCGGATCGCCGCTGAGGATCGCGCTCGGGTCGCGGGCGAGGGCGACCTGCAGGGCCTCGTCGGCGCCGCCGAGGGCCGCGGGCAGGCGCTCCCCGAGGGCGCCGATCATCAGCAGGGTCAGCGCCGATCCGAGGGCGCCGATGCCGATGACCCCGCCGAGCGTCCGCGCCGACTTCGACAGCGACGTGGCGAGCCCGAGCTGGGCGTAGGGCACCGCGTTCTGGGCCGCCGACACCAGGAGCGGCACGCTGATCCCCGCGCCCGCGCCGACGACCGCGAGCGAGACGCAGATCAGCGCGACGGTCGGCGAGCTCGCGGCGACGGCGAGGAGCGACGCGCCGGCGGCCGCGAGAACGAAGCCGACGAGCAGCGCCCGGCGGTAGCGGCCGGTGCGGCTCAGGCGGACGCCGCCGATCACCCCGCCGCCGACGAGGGCGAAGACCAGCGGCGTCATCGCCAGGCCGGCGGCGCTCGGCGACAGCCCGAGCGGGCCCTGGAGGAGCAGCGGGGTGAAGAGGCCGACCGCGTAGATCGCCGCCCCCGAGACCACCGTGAGCGCGAGGAGGCGGCGGAGCTCGCCGTCGCCGAGGAGCTCGAGGGGGAGGATCGGCGCCGCCGCCCGCCGCTCGACGCGGACGAAGAGCGCCCCGAGAACGATCGCCGCCGCCGCGCCGCCGATCGCCAGGGCGAACGAGCCGTCGATCGCCCGCTCGAGGCCGCTGATCCCGAGCAGCGCGGCGACCAGCGTCAGGATCAGCAGCGCCGCGCCGGCGACGTCGAGGGGCTCGGCGGCCGCGTCAGCGCGGCCGCGCGTCGGCGGGTGGAAGCGGCGGAGCACCACGACCAGCGCGACGGCGCCGACCGGCAGGTTGATGAGGAACACCCAGCGCCAGCCGACGAGGTCCGTGATCAGCCCGCCGAGGATCGGCCCGATCAAGCTCGCCAGGGCGTAGACGCCGCTCATCATGCCGTTGTACTTGCCGAGCTTGGCCGGCGGGAAGAGGTCGCCGAGCGCCGCCAGGGCCCCCGCCGCCAGCATCCCGGCGCCGACCCCCTGGAGCGCGCGCATCACCACCAGCGCCTCCATGCTCGGCGCGAGCCCGGCGAGGAGCGAGCTGAGGACGAACTCGACGACGCCGACGGCGAGGAGGCGGCGGCGCCCGTAGATGTCGCCGAGCTTGCCGGCGACCGGGGTGACGGCCGCGGTCGTCACCAGGTAGGCGGCGAAGACCCAGCTGTACCAGTCGAGGCCGCCGATCTCGGCGGCGATCCGCGGCAGCGCCGTGCCGACGACCGTCTGGTCGAGGGCGGCCATGAAGAGCACGAGCGCGAGGATCAGGACGACCAGGCGCGGGCTCGACGACGCGGTCGGCGTCGAGGCGTCGTTGTCGGCGCCGCTCATGTGTCGTCGAGGACCGTGCCGAGCACCGCCTGGCGGGCGACCAGGCGGGCGTAGGTCCCCTCGGCGGCGATCAGCTCGTCGTGCTTGCCGCTCTCGACGATCGTCCCGTGGTCGAGGACGACGATCCGATCGGCGTCGCGGATCGTGCTCAGGCGGTGGGCGATGACCACCGTCGTCCGCCCGGACTGCAGGGTGTCGAGCGCCTCCTGGACGAGGTGCTCGCTCTCGCTGTCGAGCGCCGAGGTCGCCTCGTCGAGGACGAGGATCTTCGGGTCGCGGAGGATCGCCCGGGCGATCGACACGCGCTGGCGCTGGCCGCCGCTGAGCTTGACGCCGCGCTCGCCGACGAGGGTCTCGTAGCCCGCCGGGAACTCGCGGATGAAGCCGTCGGCGTTGGCCGCCCTGGCGGCGGCGATGACCTCGTCGTCGGTCGCGTCGAGGCGGCCGTAGCGGATGTTCTCGCGGATCGACCCCGAGAAGAGCACCGGGTCCTGCGAGACCAGGGCCATCGCCCCGCGCAGGTCGGCGAGGCGGAGGTCGCGGATGTCGTGGCCGTCGATCACCACGGCGCCGGCGCTCGGATCCCAGAAGCGCAGGAGGAGGCGGCCGAGCGTCGTCTTGCCCGAGCCGCTCGGGCCGACGAGCGCGCAGACCTCACCGGATCGGATCGACAGGTTGATCCCCGAGAGCACCGGGATGTCGCGATCGTCGTAGGTGAAGGAGAGCCCGCGGAACTCGATGTTGCCGCGGAGCTCCGTGAGCTCCTCCGGACGCGCCGGGTCGTCGATGTCGCGCGGCGTGTCGAGGATCTCGAAGATCCGCGCCGTCGCCCCGAGGGTCGACTGGAGGCCGCTGAAGAGCTCGGAGAGCGAGCCGACCGCGCCGGCGACCATCATCGTGTAAAGGAGGAAGGAGATCAGATCGCCGGGCTCGATCTCCTTGTTGACGACCATGTTGCCGCCGAGCCAGAAGATCCCGGCGATCGCCGAGAAGGCGACGAACGAGGCGACCGCGGCGAACCACGAGCGGGCGAGCGCGCGGCGGACGAAGAGCCCGAAGGTGAGGCTTATCTCCTTGCCGTAGCGGTCGACCTCGTAGTCCTCGCGGGTGAAGGCCTGGACCGTCTCGATCGCCGCGAGGCCCTCCTGGAGGCCGCCGGTCGCCCGCGCCAGCGCGTCCTGGGCCTGGCGGCTGAGCCTGCGGATGATCCGGCTCCAGATCCCCGCGGCGATCACCAGCGCCGGGACGACCAGGAGCATGATGCTGGTCAGGAAGGGGTTTTGCAGGAGGAGGATCGCGATGCCGCCGACCAGCGTCAGGAGGTTGCGCAGGGCGATGCTGAGGTCCTGGCCGACCGTGTTCTGGAGGCGCGTGACGTCGTCGCCGAGGCGCGAGAGGAGCTCGCCCGTGCGGTTCGAGTGGAAGAAGCGCTGCGACATCTCGACCAGGTGGCGGAAGATGTCGATCCGGACGTCGGCGACGACGCGCTCGCCGAGCCACGTCATCAGGTAGTGGCGGAAGAAGACGAAGACCGACTGGGCGACGAAGACGGCGACCAGGATCAGCGTGTTCGTGTTGATCGCATCGAGCGCGGCCGAGGCCTCGTCGGCGCTCAGCCCCGTGAAGGCGGCGTTCGACAGCTCGCCGAAGTAGTAGGGGTAGACGAGCCCGAGCGACGACGCGCCGGCGAGGCAGATCAGGGCGACGACGAGGCGCCAGCGGTAGGGCCCGGCGTAGCTGAAGAGCCGCTTTAGGCGGTCCCAGGAGCGGATCCGGTCGACCTCTTCAGGGGCCTCGGCGGGGTCAGCCATAGGGAGGGGAAGCTAGCACGGAGTGGCTACAAGGCTTGCGGTGGCAACTCTCGTTGCCAGGCCGTCGGAGGCTCGAACCACCACACGAATTTCAATAATTTCATGCATTTAGGATATTTCAGTCCCTTGGCACGGCGGTCGCATTTCTAGGCGGGCAAAGGAAACCCAGAAATGACCGCTCTCGCCCTTGCCGCCCTCGTCTGTTGCATCGTCCCCGCCCTGTCGGTGGCCGTCGGCGGCGTCGTTTACGTCGCCCGGACCCA
>JAGQIT010000809.1 GCA_020431135.1 Myxococcales bacterium
TCGATCGTCGCCGCGAGCTCGTCGAGGCGCCGCAGGCCGCGGCCGAAGCCGTCGCGGATCAGCGCCTTGGCGTCGATGCCCCCGCGGACGTGGCCGCGGAGGACGACCTCGACCGCGTAGGTGGCGACGCCGACGTGCTCGCGGATCTGCGAGTTGACCGCGTTGACCAGGAGGTTGGCCTCGCGCAGGTGCTCGTCGACCTGGGGGAGGAAGTCGTGGATCAGCGCCTGCTCGCAGATCCGCCGCATCGGCACCGCGTAGATCACGACCTCGGCGGGCTCGCGGACGCGGTGGAGCTTGGCGTCGATGTCGAGGACGTCGATGCTCTCGGGCAGCGCGGCGACGAGCTCGCGCATCTCGATCGCCAGGTCGTGGGCCGAGACGTCCTGCTTGAACTCCGCGCGCAGCTGCTTGATGCGGATGTGCGACTCCTGCGGGAAGGCCTTGCGGCAGCGCCCCGCGAGGGCGTTGAGCGCGGTCTCGTCGAGGTCCTCGCGGCTCAGCCCCTCGACCTCGGCGTCGCCCTCGTGGAGCTGCTCGCGGGTGTGCGAGACCTCCGGGCCGATCGAGTCGAGGAGGCGGCCGAGCGGCACCAGGAAGCCGGACTCGACGACGCGGCTGACGTGGAGCTCGAGGCGCTCGAGGAGGAGGGCGAGGCGCAGCGACGCCTTGGCGGCGGCGAGGCTCTGGGCCCAGGCGGCGCCGCGGGCGTCGATGTCGGCGAGGATCGCCGTCACCTGGGGCTCGACCTTGGAGTAGCGGACCTTGCGGCTCGGGAGCTCGCGCGAGCCGGCGATCTCGAGGGACTCGGCGAGGTCCGCGAGGCCGTAGGCGAGGGCGTACTCGGCGTCGCGGCGGAAGCGCTCGACCCACTGGTCGAGGAGGCTGGTGGTCGCGCTGCGGGCCTCGTCGACGGTCTGGATCCCCTGGCCGAGGCGGCGGAGCTCGACGAGGAGCTGGGCCTCCATGCGCCCCCACTGGCCGAGGGCGCCGCGCAGCGCCTCGGCGAGGCGCGGCTCGATCGTCATCCGCGTCGCCATGCGCAGGGGCACGACCCGCGTCTTCGCCTTGCCGGGCATGAAGAGGCGGGCGCCGAACTTGCGCAGGCGGCGGATGAGGCCGTCGCCCTCGACGCCGAAGAGGAAGCGGTCCTCGGTCGGGATCGGCAGCTCGACGACGAGCTCGGAGCAGGTCGCGCGCAGATCGTCGAAGAGCTCGCGCAGCGCCCCGACGCGCTCGTCGAGGTCCTCGCCGGCGGGCTTCGCCGCCCAGCGCAGCATCTCCTTGAGGGCGTCTTCGCGCTCCTCGGCGGTCGAGAAGAACGCGTCGACGCTCGCCTTGTAGGCGTCGGCCCAGGGCTGGAGCTCGTCCTCGATCAGGACCTCGACGCGGCTGCGGATCGCCGCCTCGATCGCGTCGAGCTCCTTCTCAAGCGCCTCGGACTCGAGCTTCTTGCGCTCCGGCGGCGGCGCCAGCGGCTCGCTCGTCGGGTCGACGACCGCCTGGCGCGACAGCGCGGCCGCGCTCACCTGCGACTCGCCGGCGGCGTCCTCGGCCTTCACCGGCTCGGCCTCGGGGATGTCGCCCGACTTCTTGAGGGCGACGCGCAGGGTGATCGGGCCGACGAGGAGGTTGAGGGCGACGACCGCGAGGCCGGCGTTGGTGATCGCCTCGCTGAGGTCCGGGAGCTGGTGCGACGCCAGGCCGATGAGCCCGAGGGTGACGCCCGCCTGCGGCAGGTAGGCGAGCCACGAGACCTTCTGGACGATCGGCGGGTCGCCGCCGAGCTTCGAGCCGAAGCGCCCGGCGAGGACGAAGGCGACGACGCGGGCCGTGCACAGGGCGACCGCGAAGGGGAGGATCTGGAGCGTCACCGGGATGTTCACCTTCGCGCCGGCGTTGGTGAAGAAGATGACGAAGACCGGGAGGGCGACGACCTCGAGCGGGTGGAGGAGGTCGTGCTCGTAGGGCGTGAAGTTGCGGATGATGAAGCCGGCGACGATGAAGACCAGGAGGAGCTCGAGGTGGAGCGCGGCCGCGAGCTCGGCCACGGTCAGGATCATCGCCGCGACGAAGAGGAGCATCTCCGCCTTGATGAAGCGGATGTAGAGGTAGAGGAGCCCGGCGAGGACGATCCCGGCGAGGATGCTGTAGCCGAGCTCCTCGCCGACGTGGACGAAGACGCTCGCGTCGAGGGAGGCGTCCGGCAGGATCAGCGAGCGCGTGATCGCGACGGCGATCGCCAGGCAGATGACGACGACTACGTCCTTGAGAACGGCGATGCCGAGGACGAGGTCGCTGAGCTTGCCCTTGGCCTTGGTCTCCGAGAGCACCGCGAGGGCGATCGCGGGCGACGTGCCGATCGCCAGGGCGGAGAAGATGATCGACAGGCCGAGGATCGCGTCCGGCGACTGGAGGCCGAGGAAGTGGAAGCTCGACTCTAGGCTGTAGAAGGTCCCGCCGACGAAGAGCGGCAGGAGGAGGATCTTCAGCCCGGTGACCGACGCCAGCGAGCGCCACATCCGCCCGAGGCCGCGGGCGTCGAGCTCGAGGCCCGCGCTCGTGGCGATGAGCCCGAGCGCCAGGTCCTCGAACATCTTGATGTCGCTGACGACGCCGGTCGAGAGGATGTTGGCGAGGAAGGGCCCGAGGACGATGCCGGTGACGATGTAGCCGGTGACCTTCGGGAGCTTGAGGCGCGAGCCGAGCTCGGCGACCGTGTAGGCGGCCAAGAGGACGAAGCCGATCGCCGCCAGGGTCAGCGGATCCCCCTCGGCGACGCCGGTGTCGGGGGTGTCCTTGTACTCGTTGAGCCCCCGCATCAGGAGCAGGAGGAAGGCGAGGACGATGACCTGTCTCAATGTCCGTGCCCTCCGTCGACGATCTGATGGGCCTGCGTGCGCGTCCGCGAGGCCGAGGGGTCGTCGCTGTCGACCGCTGCGTCGGTCTCACCGGCGTCGGCGAGGATCCGGCGGACGGCGCTGTAGCTCCAGATGTCGCTGAGGATGATCCCGCCGACGATCGTCACCAGGGCGACCGGCGCCTCCTCCGGGAAGCGCTGGTAGAAGGAGGCGGCGATCGCCACCGCGAGGCCGCCCTGGCCGACGAGGCCGAGGCCGAGGCGCGGGACCTGCGGCAGCTTGGAGACGATCCAGGTGCTCGACCAGGTCGTGAACCACCGCGCGACCACGCGGGTGGCGATGTAGACCAGCGGCACGAGCCACAGCAGCGGCGTCGCCACCAGGCCGATCATCGCCCCGGCGAAGAGGCGCAGGAGCACGAGGATCGGGTGGCGCAGCGGGGTCAGCGTCGTCTCGAGGCGGAGCGCGTGGCGCGAGGTGTAGGAGACGACGATGCCGGCGAGGAGGTTGATGATCAGCGGCGAGACGCCGAGCGCCGCGCCCGCGCCCGAGGCGAAGGTCACGGTCCCGAGGGCGGCGACGTAGATCCGCATCTCGTCGCGCTCGCGGCCGATGAAGAGGTTGAAGAGGAGGCCGATGAGGATGCCGACGGCCGCCGTGATCGCCAGCCAGATGGTGATCGGGATGCGGAAGACGTCGGCCGACTCGGCCGCGCGGGCCCAGACCAGGGTGCCGCCGAAGACGGCGATGGCGATGAGCTGCGAGGTCTCGGCGTAGCTCAGGAGGAGGTCGAGGGTCGGCCCGCGGGCGCGGTGGAAGCTCGCGGCCCGGGCGATCAGCACCGGCGACGACACGGCCGCGGCGCAGCCGATCGCCAGGGCGACCCAGATGTACTCGACGGCGCCGCCGAACTCGATGAACTCGGCGCCGAGGAGCCCGGAGAAGGTCTCGCCGATGTAGAGGCTGGCGAACTGGACCGCCTGGCTGCCCTCCGGCGGGCCGACGACGTACTGGAGGAAGCCGAAGACCGCGGAGGCGACGAGGGCGATCAGCGCCAGTGAGGCGAGCGAGCCGCCGATGGCCGCGTTGGCCGGGCGCAGCGTGCTCCGCGCGCGCAGCCCGAGGAGGAAGCCGACGAGGCCGAGGAGGAGGTTGACCAGCGGCGAGAACTTGGCGAGCGCCTCTGGGCTGAGGATCCCGCTGACCAGCGGCCCGAGGATGATCCCGAGGAGGAGGTACTCGATCCCCGAGACGACGAAGAAGCGCGACGCGTAGCGCGACAGGAGGCGGCTGATCGCGAACGAGAAGACGACCAGTGTGACGAGGAGAATCGTCTCGTTCATGAGCTGCGGCTTCCCGCTTGGGGCTCAGTCTCGGAGACCGGCGGCCTCTGGGTCAAGGAAGCGGGCTTCGCGGGGCACGGGGGCCCCATCCGCGGGGTATGCGGGCCCCACGCGCGAGATCCCGCGCTGCGCTATCGTCGCTCCCATGCCCACCCTGATCGACGCCCCGATGCGCATCGAAGCCGCCGGCAACAAGCCGAAGATCATCGACGAGTACGTCGGTCGCGTGCGCTCGGGCGATGAGGGGGTCAGCGTCGCCCACATGCGCTCGCCGGGGGGCTGGCGCGAGCCCGGTCAAACCCCGGAGTTCGCCGAGTTCACCGTCGTCCTCCGCGGCCTCCTGCGCGTCGAACACGCGGACGGGGCGCTCGACGTCCGCGCCGGCCAGGCGGTGATCACCCGCGCGGGCGAGTGGGTCCGCTACTCGACGCCGATCGAGGAGGGTGAGGACGCCGGCGCCGAGTACATCGCCGTCTGCCTCCCCGCCTTCGCGCCGAGCACTGTTCACCGCGACGACGAGGCCGCGGGATAGCGCCCTGCGGCGGAGCTCAGCGCGTCGCCGGTGTCGTCGTCACCGTGTGCGCGTCGAGCCAGGCGTGGACCTCGGCGAGCCTCGCGGCGGCGGCCTCTCCCTGGCCCTCGTAGGTCGCGGCGGCGGACTCTGCGAGGCCGCGGGCGCGCCGACGAGCGTCGTCGCCAGGCGTCGGCGCCCGCCACAGCGCCTGCGCTAGGGCGAAGCGGGCGGGCGCGAGCTCGTCGGAGCCGCTGTCGAGCTCACTGAGGCGGTCGATCGCCGGCTCGAGGTGGCCGACGGCCGCCGTCGCGTCGCCGGA
>JAGQIT010000810.1:0-1699 GCA_020431135.1 Myxococcales bacterium
CGGATCTCGTGGGCGAGGCCGGCCGCCATCTCGCCGAGGGCGGCGAGGCGCTCGCGCTCCTTGCGTTGCTCGTAGACCGCGGAGTTCTGGATCATCACCCCGGCCTGGGCGACGACGCCCTCGAAGAGCTCGACCTCCTCGCGTGAGAAGGGCTCGAGGAGGCGCTCGTCGTCGACGAAGAGGACGCCGAGGAGCTCGGTCTCGGCCGGGTCGTCGCCCTCGTCGTCCTCGTGGCGGTGGAGGATCGGCAGGGCCAGGCTCGCGCCGATCGTCGACAGGGTCTCGAGGATCTCGTCGAGCTCCGCCTGCGACTCGCGGTCGGCGCGGTCGCGCTCGCGCTGGACGACGTCACGCAGGAGGGGGCCGCGCGAGCGCATGCGATCGATGAGCGGCCGCCGGGTGATCGGGTCGAGGCGGACCACCGGCATCGGCCCCATGTGCCCGCGGAGGACGAGCGCGCCGGTGCGATCGACGAGGTAGATCGCCGTCCGCGTCACCCGGCTCGACGCCTCGAGGGTGTCGATGATGACGCGGACCATCTCGTCGGGGTCGATGAGGTTGACCATCCGCAGGCGGAGGCCGCCGAGGATCGCCCGCAGGGCGCTGCGCTCGCGGAAGAGCCAGCCCTCGATCCGGCGCTCGAACTCGGTGCGCATCGGATCCATGAGGACGAGCACCGCGAACGAGGCGACGACGATGTTGAAGAGCTGGAGCGAGCGGTAGCCGTCGAGGGTCGCCGGCACCCAGAGGAGGAGGAGGGCGAAGACCGCGGAGACGACGATGACGAGGACCGTCATCGACGCGATCCGACCGGCGATCTCCGGGAGGTCGAGGAGGCGCTCGCGGACCAGGGTCTGGGCGACGAAGTAGAGGTAGACCGCGGTGACGATCGGGCCGATCGCCGGGATCCCGGGCGAGCCGAGGGCGAGGACGATCAGCGACGCATAGAAGAGGTAGCGCAGGCGCGGGGCCATCGCCGTGCCGGCGGCCGCCCGCGCCGCCCGCCACATCCGGCTGGCGGCGAAGAGGAGGCCGCCGAGGACGAAGGTCTTGACCGCGATCCGCTCGACGAGCCACGCGGGCTCCGCCGTGACCTCGGGGAAGATGAGGGCGCCGATCTGGGCGACCAGGAGGATCGACAGCAGCGGCCCCTGGATCAGGCGCGCGCGGTGGCCGGCCTCGACCCCGGGGACGAAGCGCGAAAAGGTCCGATCCGCGGTCCACGGGAGGAAGAGGGAGATCACCTCCGAGACCCAGAGGAAGAAGGTCCGAAGCTGCGGGAAGCCGGCGAAGAAGAGCGCGAGGTGGAAGAGGCCGAGGTTGAGGCAGAAGGTCGCAAAGAGGACGAACTGCTCGCGGCTGCGATCGCGCAGGAAGACGCTGATCCCGATCGCAAAGGCCACCGTGGCCGCCAGGAGCGAGCTCAGGCTCTCGTAGAGGATGCTCCCCTGCACGCCCGGCGGATAGTAGCAGGGGAGCGCGCGGCGCTCGCGGGGGCGCACGCGGAGACGCGAGCGGCGAGCGCACGCGGCCCGCGCAGAGTCCGCGAGCGTCGCCGCGGCTCAGGGCTAGTTCTGGCGCCGGCCGCTGATTTCGGAGTATCTTCGCTCCATGCCCGCGCTGATCGACAACGATGCCCGTGCCCAGCAGCTCTCGCGAGCGATCGCCTCGGATATCCAGCTCTACAACAAGCAGAAGA
>JAGQIT010000810.1:1736-2020 GCA_020431135.1 Myxococcales bacterium
TCCAGGAGGAGCTGAGCGAGGGTCGTGACCTCTTCCGCGGCCGCGTCACCCCGGAGCTCTTCCGCAAGAACTACTACGACCGCGCGATCGTCGACCGGGTCATCAAGCCGATGGCCTCGCTGAAGACCCCGATCTGGTAGGCACCGACCGATCGACGGAGGACGGCGGCGACGATCCGGGCGCGCTCGGATCGGTCGCTGCGTCTGTTCTCAACGTCATCCTCGAAGGGGCCGCGCTGCGACGCCGCCTCGACCTCGCCCTGGTCGAGGCGCTCGCCGAGCGCG
>JAGQIT010000811.1 GCA_020431135.1 Myxococcales bacterium
CGGGTCGCCGCCGCGCAGCGCCTCGGCGACCGGCGCGAGGGCGTCGGCGATCGCCGGCGCGTGCTCGCTGAAGGCGGCGAGGGTGCGGGCGAGCGGCAGGACGAAGATCCCCGCGTTCCACAGGAAGCGGCCGCTGGCGAGGAAGCGCGCCGCTCGCTTGGCGTTCGGCTTCTCGACGAAGCGGACGACCGGGAAGATCGGCGCCTCGTCGGCGGCGGCGGGGCGCGGGCTCTCGGCGCGCTCGATGTAGCCGTAGCCGGTCGCCGGCCGCCGCGGCTCGATGCCGAGGGTGACGATCACCTGGGCGCGCTCGGCGTGCTCGCTCGCCCGGATCAGCGCGGCGAGCAGGCGCTCGGGCGCGGCGACGTGGTGATCCGCGGGGAGGGCGGCGACGATCGCCTCGTCGGCGGCGATCCCCCGGCGCTCGAGGTGGTCGCGGATGTGGAGGAGGGCGAAGGCGATCGCCGGCGCGGTGTTGCGGCCGCAGGGCTCGGCGAGGATCTGGGCGGCGTCGAGCTCGGGGTGGGCGGCGACGATCGCCGGGCGCTGGGCGGCCGTGGTGATCACCCAGATCCGCGCCGGGTCGATCCACTGGCGGGCGCGCTCGACGGTCGCGTCGAGGAGCGTCGGGGCGCCGGGGCGCAGGCCCAGGAGGTGCTTTGGGCGGGCGTCGGTCGACGCCGGCCAGAGGCGGCTGCCGCTGCCGCCGGCCATCACCAGGACGAAGCGTTCGGGCATCCGCGGACGCTATCTCGGATCGCCGTCGACGCCAACCGCTCGGCGAACGGGGGCGCGCCGAGCCGGCGCGTGAGGCCGATCGCGGCGCTCGTCGGGCGGCGCTCGTCGGAGGTCGGCGGACCCGCTACGAAGCGGCCGCGGCCCCGCGATCGAGGAGCTGCCGGAGCTCGGCGAAGCCGCGGCGGCGCCCCTGCGGATCGCCGTGGAGGCGGCGGGCGAGGGCCGCGGTCCACGTTGGCGTCGAGCCGCAGCACGAGCCGACGAGGTCGATCTCCGGGTGCTCCTCGCAGATCCCGGCGAGGCGCGCGGCGATGCCCTCGGCGTCGATCGTGTGGGTCTGCCAGCCGCGGACGGGGTCGCTGTGCCCGGTGTGCGGGTAGAGCCCGCGGGCGAGGTCGGTGTTGGCGGTCGCGTCGAGGTAGGCCGGGAGCACCACCGGCAGATCGGCGAGCTGCGTGCAGTTGAGGAGGAGCGCCTGGATCGGCAGCCCTGCGACCGCGGCGACCAGCGCGGCGAAGCGCTCGCCGCCGAGGAGCCTCGCCTCGCCGTCGACGACGCGGCCGACGACGCTCAGCCAGCACGGCAGGCCGGTGGTCGCGGCCGCCTCGATCGCGGCGCAGCACTCGTCGATCCGCCCCATGGTCTCGATGAGCAGGAGGTCCGCGCCGCCCTCCGCGAGGTCGCCGGCGATCGCGACGTGCTCGGGGAGGGCGCGGCTGCGGACCGGCGAGCGCTCGGGGGCGAAGCAGTCCTCGAGGGGGCTCATCGACCCGGCGATCGCGGCCGCGGCGATCGCCGGATCGCCGGCGGCCGCCTCCTCGCGGGCCTCGCGGGCGAGGCTCACGGCGAGCCGCGTCAGCCGGCCCGCGTCGGCCTCGAGCCCGCCCTCCGCGAGGCTGCGCGCGTGGGTGCGGAAGGTGTTCGTCGTGATCACCTGCGCGCCGGCCTCGAGGTACTCGCGGTGGATCGTCCGGACGAGCGCCGGGCCGTCGATGAGCGCGTGCGCGGACCACAGCGGCGCGTCCATCCGCGCGCCGCGTCGCTCGAGCTCCGTGCCCATCGCCCCGTCGAGGAGGATCGTCATCGGACGCAGCCTACCAGCCCGCGGGAGCGCAGCAGCGGCCGTGAGAACGGGCGAGGCCGGCCCTTTCGAGCCGGCCTCGTCGCGCGCGGACGGCCTCCTAGCAGCCGGACTGGCTCGGGTTCTCGATGCAGCCCTTCGTGCAGTTGTCGGCCATCAGGCAGAACTTCGGGTCGCCGTCGACGCCGACGCCCATCGGCAGGATCTGGCAGGTGTAGCCGTCGCGCTGGCACTCGTCGTCGCTCTCGCAGGGGACGGCGCAGGCCTCGAAGAAGTCCTTGGCGCCGAGGCAGATCTGGCCGTCACCGCAGGTCGGGTGGTTCTCGACGTACTTGGTGTCGCTGTCCGGGAGCTCGCAGAGCTTGGCGCAGTAGCCCATCGGCAGGACGAAGATCTCGAGGATGTTCTCGAGGCAGGTGCCGCCCTCGCCGATGAGGTCGACGCACTCCTGGTCCGTGGTGCAGGGGGCGCCCCAGCTCTCCATCAGGTTGGTCGCCGAGCCCTCGGTCTTCTCGCCGCTGCCGCAGAGCTGCGTCATGACGTCGCCGGTCTCGCTGCCGCCGCTGTTGGAGGTGCTGCTGTTGCTGTCAGACGACGTCTCGGAGGCCGAGCTCGACGAGTCGTCGCCCGAGCAGCCGCCGAGGGCGAGGGCGAGGGCGAAGGGGAGGGCGCAGATCGAGGCCAGGGATCGCATAGGCGGCGATTGTCGAGGATTGGCCCTATCGGGCCAAGCGACGAGCGCTCACGCCGCGAGACTATGTGCGCTCGAGCACACAGGCGATCCCCTGACCGACGCCGATGCACATCGACGCCAGGCCCCAGCGGGCGCGGGCCTGCTGGAGGCCGTGGGCCAGGGTGCAGACGATCCGGGCGCCGGAGCAGCCGAGCGGGTGGCCGAGGGCGATCGCCCCGCCCGACGGGTTGACCTTCGCGGGATCGAGGCCGAGCTGGCGGACCGACGCGACCGTCTGGCTGGCGAAGGCCTCGTTGAGCTCGGCCATGTCGATGTCGCCGACGCTGAGGCCGGCCCGCCGCAGCGCCTTGCGCGACGACGGCACCGGGCCGATCCCCATGACGCTCGGGTGGACGCCGGCGTGGCCCCAGGCGACGATCCGGGCCATCGGCTCGAGGCCGAGCTTGTGGGCGCGGCTGAGGCTGGTGATCAGGAGGGCCGCGGCGCCGTCGTTGAGCGGCGAGGCGTTGCCGGCGGTGACCGTGCCGTCGGCGCGGAAGACCGGGCGGAGCTTGGCGAGCTTCGCCAGCGTCGTGTCGCGGCGGACCGACTCGTCCTGGCTGACGCGGATCGGGTCCTCGTCCTTCGGCTGCGGGACCTCGACCGGGACGAGCTCGTTGTCGAAGACGCCGTCGTCCTGGGCGGCGATCGCCTTCTGGTGGCTCTCGTAGGCCCAGGCGTCCTGATCCTCGCGCGAGACGTTGTAGCGGTCGGCGACGTTCTCGGCGGTGAGGCCGAGGCCCTCGATCGGGTAGAGGCGCTTCATCGCCGGGTTGACCATGCGCCAGCCGAGCGCGGTGTCGTGGAGCTGGGCGCCGCGGTCGAAGGCTTGGGTCGCCTTCTGGAGGACGTAGGGGGCGCGGGTCATGCTCTCGACGCCGCCGGCGATGTAGACCTCGCCCTCGCCGGAGATGACCGCCTTGGCGGCCTGGAGGACCGCCTCCATCCCCGAGCCGCACAGGCGGTTGACGGTGACGCCGGGGGTCTCGACCGGGAGGCCGGCCAGGAGCGCCGCCATGCGGGCGACGTTGCGGTTGTCTTCGCCCGCCTGGTTGGCGGCGCCGAAGTAGATGTCCTCGAGCTGCTCCATCGCCGCCGGGTTGCGCTCGGCGACCGCCCGGACGACGTGGGCGGCGAGATCGTCGGGGCGGACATCCGCGAGCGCGCCGCGGAAGCGGCCGATCGGGGTCCGCACAGCGGCGACGATCACGGGCGTGTGGG
>JAGQIT010000812.1 GCA_020431135.1 Myxococcales bacterium
CGTAGATGAACTTCTTGCGGCCGATGACGCCGGCGACCACGGGCCCGCAGTGGGCCCCAATGCGCACGCGCAGGCGCTCGCCGTTGGGGTCGTCGAAGGTCGCGGCGACCTCGAGCATCGCCAGCGCGAGGCGGGCGATCGCCTCGGCGTGATCGGGGCGCGGGCTCGGCAGGCCAGCGGCGACCATGTAGGCGTCGCCGATGGTCTTGATCTTCTCGACGCCGGCGCGCTCGACGAGGCCGTCGAAGGCCGAGAAGACCCGGTTGAGGAGCGCGACCATCCGCTCGGGCGGGGTGTCCTCGGCGATCCCGGTGAAGCCGCAGATGTCGACGAAGAGCACGCTGACGTCGTCGTAGGCGTCGGCGATCGTCAGCGCCCCGTCCTTGAGCTGGTCGGCGACCGAGTGCGGGAGGATGTTGAGGAGGAGCGCCTCCGACTTCTCGCGCGCCGCCGCGAGCTCGCGGGCCTGGCGGGCGATCGCCTGGCGCTGGCGGTGGTTGTCGCGGACGAGGGCGAAGAGCGCGTGGCCGACGACGACGCTGGCGGCCGCGGCGAAGAGCAGGAACACCAGCGCCGACGCGGCGAAGACCGAGCGCAGGTACTCGGGGTAGATGAGGAAGTACGGCAGCGCGTAGGCGACGGCGATCGCGAGGCTGAGGGCGACGCGCAGGCGCGGGCCGACGAGGAGCGGCAGGGTCATCAGCGGCAGGAGGAAGCCGCAGGCGAAGAAGCTCTCGCCGAGCGGGCCGAGGCGCCCCAGGGCGGCGCCGCAGATCGCCGCGCCGACGGCGACGACGGCCCCCGTGAAGTACGCCGGGACGCGGGCGAGCGGGGCGATCCAGCGCAGGCTGACGATCGTCAGGACGCCGAGGGCGATGATCCGCGGGCGCCAGTAGTCGAAGAAGTCGATGACCGCCGGCTCGCCGGCGAAGAGGAGCGCGTCCGTCGGCCACAGCAGCGGCGTCAGGACGACGAAGAGCCAGGCGAGCACCTGGGCGAAGCGGGACGTGAGACTGTCGCAGTAGGCGGCGAAGCTCGGGCCCGCGTCGACGACCGCGGGCTCAGCGCTCATCCCCGCCGCCGCCTCCGCCACCACCTGCCCTTTGGGTCAGCCCCTCGACGACGCTCGCCGCGAGGCGCTCGCTGAAGCCGGTGACGAAGGCGAGGCCGGCGTGGAGGTTGAGCATCGACGTGCCCTCGACCGGGCGGAACGGGAGGAGCTGGGCGTCGAGGAGGAAGTACATCATCCAGGCGAAGAAGACGCCGATGAACGGGCGGAAGAGCCCCTCGAAGAAGGCGTCGCGGTTGCTGAGGTTCCAGCGCACGCGGATCCGGTGGAAGCGGAGCATCAGGCTGGTCAGCGCCCCCGCGAAGCCGGCCTCGGTGACGACCTGGAGGGTCGCGACGTCGGCCCGCGGCAGCGCCGGGACGAGGACGTAGGTGACGAAGAGCGAGATCCCCATCGCCAGGATCGCGCCGCTGGCGACGATCACGTGCGGCGCCGCAGACAGCACCGTGCGCGAGAGCCACGGCAGGGGGACCGCGCGGACCTCCTCCTCGAGGTGCTCGAGGACGCGATCGAAGAGCGTCAGGCTCGGCGGCTCGGCGCCGAGGTGATCGATCGCCAGCTCGGCCTGGTCGAAGAGGAGCCCGCGCTCGGCCGGCAGGCGGAGCTCGTCGAGGAGGACCGCGAGCCGGGCGACGCGCTCCTGGATCGCCTCGTCGCGGCCGTGGAAGCGCGGGCCGCGGAGGACGTCGACGAGCTCGCGCGCGCGGAACTCCGAGTCGACGAAGGAGAGGAGCTGCGGCCGCTGCGGACCCTCGCGTTTGCGCCGCTCCGCAGCCACCACCGGCGAACCCATCCGGCCAATGGCATACCACCGCGAGGCGGCCCGCGAGAACGGCGGATATCGGCGGATATCGCCCGTTCTCGACGCACCCGCGCGCGCTCGTGGCCGTCCGCGAGCGCCGCGAGGACGGCCCCGCGCC
>JAGQIT010000813.1 GCA_020431135.1 Myxococcales bacterium
CCGATGTTCGCCGCCCCCGGGAACCCCATGAGCTTGGTGACGACCCGCCCGACGAAGGAGCAGACCGCGAGGTCGGCGTCCGTCCAGTTCTGGACGCTGTCGACAGCGCAGAGCACCCCGCCCTCGCGGCGCCGGAGGATGAGCGCGCTCTCGGGCATCGTCGGCGCCTCGAAGACGAAGAGGCTGGCGTCGCCGACCGGGAGGTCCTCGCCGAGCGCGCGGTCGACCTTCAGACCTGACGGATAGGACAGCCCGGGGAGGGCCCACACCGTCGGCCCGTAGCGCGCGGCGTAATAGGGGTCGTCGACGCCGTGGTGGGCGTTGAGGCGGACGAGGTGGCGGACCTCCCCGAGCTCCGCCAGCGCCGCCTCGCCCTCCGGCGACAGGCGCACCGCCGTGAGCACCGTGAGATCGCGGCCCTCGCGGAGGATCGTCATGTTGCGGGCGATCGTGACGAGCGGCGCCATGCGGTGGCGGCCGCGGACGACGAAGACGTCGTCGAAGATCTCCTCGATCGGCCCGTGCGGCCGGGCAGGGGCGAAGTCGTCGCGTGAGGCCATGCCCCCCGAGTAGCCGATGCGTGGGCGCGCCCGCCCGCGCAATCCGCCGTCCAGCTCGCCCGCGCGGCGTGAGCTTGCGCGCGAAATCGCGCCAGTCGCCGGCAGAACTCTGTCCGTCGACGCGACACCGAACGAGACGATCACCAGGCGCAGGCGCGTCGGTGTGAGCCCACGCGCGCGCTCCTCGAGCCGCCGCGACGTCGGGGACGCGGCGTCGCGTCGACGCTCACCGCCGCCTGCTAGGCTCCCGCCCCATGGGCGGCAACCTCTTCAAGCTCGGTCGCAAGCCGCGAGGCGAGTACCTCGCCATCGAGTCGGAGGTCCGCGCCTTCCTCGGCGACCTCGTCGGCCCGGCGAACTTCCGGATCCCGCGCTACTACGCCGACAAGCCCGACTTCGGCGACCTCGACGCGCTCGTCTCGACGGCGGCGATCGCCGAGCTCGGCGGCTTCGAGCGCTTCGTCGAGCGCCTGCGCGAGGACCTCGGCGTCGACCAGACCAAGCAGACCGGCCACGTCTACTCGACCGTCCTCCGCGACTTCCAGGTCGACTACTTCCTGCGCCCGCCAGAGCTCCTCGAGGCGAGCTACAGCTACCTCTCGTTCAACGACATCGGCAACTTGATCGGCAAGATCTACCGGCGCCTCGGCTTCAAGTACGGCGAGGACGGGCTCAGCTACGTCTTCCGCCGCGCCGATCAGGAGAGCTACAAGCGCGAGTTCCTCGTCAGCCGCGACTGGCCGCGGATCCTCGACCTCATCGGCCTCGACGTCGCGGCCTGGGAGGCGGGCTTCGCCGGCCTCGAGGAGATGTTCTCCTGGGTCGTCGCCTCCCCCTACTTCTCGGTCGCCCCCTACGAGCGCCTGAGCAAGTCGACCGAGCGCCGGGCGAACGCCCGGCGGACGATCGCCCGCTTCCTCGACTGGCTCGAGCGCAGCGCGATCGACAAGCGCTACGCCTACGCCGAGGAGCGCGACGCCTACGTCGGCTGGGCCGCGGCCGCCTTCCCCGAGGCCGAGCTCGAGGCCGCCCTCGCCCACGAGCGCCAGCTCGAGGCCGAGGACGCCGGCCTGCGCGAGAAGTACAGCGGCGGGCTCGTCCGCGCCTGGACCGGCCTCGAGGGCAAGCAGCTCGGCGGCTTCCTCCGCCACTTCGGCCGCAGCTACCCGCGCGAGCGCCTCCTCGAGATGTCGCCCGCGGCGATCAAGGAGGCGGCGCTCGCCCACTATCGCGCGCACGCCGACGAGCTCTGAGCGCGCTACTGCGGCAGGGGCGGCGGCGCCTCGAAGCCCTGGACGATGTAGATCCGATCGACGCCGGCGCCCCAGGTGAGGAAGAGGTAGTCGCCCGTGACCGGCTCGAAGTAGGCGCCCCAGGGCCGCGGGAACTCGGTGAAGAAGTCCTTGCGGGTCTCCTCCATCGGGTCGCCCGCGGCGTCCACCTGGTAGACGCCGACCTGGTTCACCGACCACTCGGCGACGATGACGTGCGGATCGTCGAAGCCCGGCGAGCCCTCGGGGACGTAGGCGAAGCCACCTGGCCCATTGGGCAGGGTCGCGGTCTGGACGGCGTTGCTGAGGGTGAAGAGCTCGCCGTCCGGGGCGCGGTCGATGTGGTACCACTCGCCGCCGGCCCACGAGAGCGCCCGCATGCCGCCCGGATCGTCGAAGCCCGGCGGGACGAAGCCGAGGCCGCCGGGGCTCGGGGTGACGCCGATCCCCGCGAGGTCGGTCGTCTTCGCCGGCGCCATCTGGCCGGGGAGGAGCTGCGAGATCCGGTTGACCGGCCACTCCGTGTAGAAGAGGAGGCCGCTCTTGACGTAGACGAGGTTGGCGTCGACGTAGGGGGTCTCGGCGACGACGTTGGCGTCGCCGTCGAAGCCGACGATGTGACCGCAGGCGCCGCGCGTCACCCCGATCTCGTAGATCTTGCCGTTCGCGGCCTCCGAGAAGCCGGCGACGAGGAGCTTGTTGTCGTCGAGGTAGTGGATCGTCGAGCCGCCGAGGCGCGCCTCCGGCGGGATCCCAGGGACCGGGCCGAGCTCAAAGGCGGTGTAGAACTCCTCGAACTCGGGGGCGAGGACGACCTCCGGCCCGGCCATCATCGGCGGCTCCTCGGGCTCGCAGGGCGGATCGCCGGTCGTCCCCGTCGTCGTGTCCGCGCCGGTCGAGGTGACGCCGTCGGTCGTCGTCGTCGCGTCCGCGGTCGTCGTCGACTCGCCGCCCGTCGTCGTCGTGCTCTCGCCCGTGCTCTCGCCCGTGCCCGTCGAGGTCGTCCCGTCGCCGGTGCCCGCGGTCGTCGTCGCGTCCGCGGTCGCCTCGCTCGTCCCCTCGGTCGACGCCGTCGTCGTCCCCGTCGTCGCCTCGGTCGCGCTCGACTCCGTCGCCGTCGCCGTCGCCGTCGAGTCGGTCGCGGTCGCGGCCTCGTCGTCTCCGCAGCCGCCGAGCGCGAGGAGGAGCGCCGCGGCGCAGAGGGGCGAGCGTCGACGACGCCGACGCGCGCGCACACCAGAGTTGGGCCACGGGCTGCGGTAGGTCATCCTATGACGATAGGCCCGGCCCTCGGTCCGCACCAGCGCGACCGCCCCCTTCTCTTCATTCTTCATGGCCACGCGCGGCGCTGCGCCTGCGCTCGCGCGACGGGGACCCCGCACGGAGAGCGACGAGCCCAGGCCGGCCGCCGCGACAGACGGCTCAGTTCTCCCCGGTCACCCGCGGGTGCGAGAGCTTCGCCCGCAGCTGGATCCCGCTCGCGGTCAGGATATCGGCGCGCCCGTTGCCGTCGAGGTCGGCCGCCCAGGTGTAGCCGCCGCCGCCCCACCAGTCCGGGACCTCCCAGGTGCTGCGGGCGAAGCTCGTGCCGACCGAGCGGTTGAGGAAGATCTCGCCGCCGCGCGCGGAGGCGATGTCCGCCTTGCCGTCGCCCGTGAAGTCGGCGGCGAAGGTGTAGTCGGCCCCGCCCCAGACCGCGGGCACGAGGGTCGACCGGAGGGTGAAGCTCGAGCCCGTCGAGCGCAGGAGGAAGATGCGATCGCCGGAGCAGCTGGCGATGTCGGACCTGCCGTCGCCGTCGAAGTCCGCGACGAAGGTGTAGCCGGCGCTCCCCCAGCTCAGCGTCGGCGCCCGCCAGGCCGCGTAGTCGAAGCCGTCGCCGCGACCGAGGCGCATGTGCACGGTGTCCCCGCGGGCCGAGGCGATGTCGGGCCGGCCGTCGCCGTTGAAGTCGCCGACCCAGGTGTACGCGGCGCCTCCCCACGCGTTCGTCGTCGGCCACGCCTCCGAGGTGAAGGACGAGCCCGTCGCGATCTTCATGTAGAGCGTGCCCTTGTACGCCGAGGCGAGGTCCGTGCGGCCGTCGCCGGTGAAGTCTGCGGCGAATGTGTAGGCATCGTCGCCCCACTTCGGCTCGACGCGGTGGACCTCGGGCTTGAAGCCCTTGCCGCCCGGCCGGAGGATCACCGTGTCCCTGTAGGCCGAGGCGATGTCGGCCTTGCCGTCGCCGTCGAAGTCGCCGGCCCAGTTGTAGCGGCCGCCGCCCCACTTCGCCGCAGGCAGCGGGTACACTTGCTCGCGCCAGTGGCCGCCCTCTGAGGCGACGACGCGGACCGCGTGATCGCGCGCGGTGGCGACGTCCGGGCGGCCGTCGCCGTTGAAGTCGGCGACGAAGGTGAGGCGCGCGTCGCCGAAGCCGCTCGGCATCAGCATCCGGAGCTCGGTCCGCTCGGCCGCGGGGATCGACGGCATCACCCAGAGGTGCGTGAGGCAGGTGCCGGGGTCCTTCTTGATCGCCTTCTCGACGATGATCCCCTCGACGGCGGCGAACTGGCCGAGGCCCGGGAGCACGCGGTTGAGGATCGCGCCGCCGACGAAGGCGACGAGGAGCTTGTCGATCTCGACCTTGTCGCCGGTGAGCAGCGGCCCGAAGACCCCGGCGCGGGGGATCATCGCCAGGCCGAGCTTGCCGAAGAACTCGGGGTCGTTCCACGCCTCGTCGTCGCGCTTGTGCAGGTACTCGATGCGCTGGTCGGGATCGATGGTCATCTCGTCGACGCACTCGTTGATCCCGCGCAGGTTCATCTGCGCCTTCCACTGGTGGCGGGCGAAGGCGACGACCTTGGCGCCGCGGCGCTCGTAGAAGGTCGCGGTGTAGCGGCGGGTGTGGCCGCCGTGGATCGTGTCGACCGCGTCGAGGCCGCGGCTGAGGCCCGGCGTCAGGCGGATCACCTGGCGGCTCACGGTCGCCCCGAACTCGTCGACCGTCAGGGTCTGGAGGTCGCCGGGATCGGGGACGTACTTCTGATCATAGTTGATGTGGGGACCCTCAATTCGCACGAAGACCTCTGAGACCTGATCCGCCGAGGTCACGCCGGTCTTGACGTGGACAGTGCGCGAGAGCGCCTGGGCCTCAGCGACGGGGAGAAGTACGAGAAATCCCGCGACGAGACCGAGAACCGAGAGGTGACGCATCGAAGGTCTGTAGCGTCGCTAGGCCCGGGATGGATCACCCGGACAGGCAGTTTGTCCGCCGCGTCCCCTCCCGCGCGCGCGCGCGCGCTGCTAGGTCGCGCTCGCGGCGTCGCTCCTGCGCGTCCGCGGCTCGGCGCGAGCGCGCGTCTCCGCCATCGCTCGGCGCGTCGGCGCCCCCCCGCGTGGCCTCTCGCTCGCGCTCGTCGTCGATGATGGCCTCAGCGAGACGCCGGGCGCTGGCCGTGCCACGGCTCTCGACCGGGACCCTCAGCGGCCGCGATGCACAGCGAGAGGTCGGGACGACCGCGGCCTCGTCCCCCGTCGTCGGGTCGCGCGGCCCGTCGCCCGCCGTCTCCCTCGTCGCAACATCTGCGACAGGGAGGCGGCTACCAGGCGCTCTTCGGGCCGAGGTCGTGCACCGTTCGCCCCTGCTCACGCAGGAGGCGGGCCGCCCGGGCGGAGCGCGCTCCGGACCGGCAATAGACGACGATCGGTCGGTCGTCCGGGAATTCGTCGATGCGGCGCGCGACCTCGTCGACCGGGATGTTGCGGGCCCCCGGCAGGTGGCCGCCGCCGAACTCCGCGGGCGAGCGCACGTCGATGAGCGCCGCGCCCTCGTCCTTGACGAGCGCCCGCGCCTCGTCGCCGCCGATGCGACCGCTACCGCCGCTACCTCCGAAGAGCATGTTCCACAGGGACATCGTCGCCTCCTTCTCCTTGTCCTTCTCGCCCCCTGAACAAAGCAAGGAGCGGGCCAACCTCCGCGGTCCTCCCCGTTCTACCCGGGGTCGAGCGCGCGCGTCGAGACACAGCCGGCCCTACCGGCCCTTCCCGCTCCGCGGCGCTCGCCGGAGCTGGAGGATCAACGCCCCGTACTCGAGCGAGGCCTCGCGCTCCGGCGCGAGGGCGCGGACCTCCGCAGCGCCCGCGCCGGCGCACCACGCCGCGACGAGGTGCTTGAGGACAGGTTCGCCGGGGGAGCCGACGCCCTTGCCGGTGATCACCCGGATGTAGCCGCGACCCGCCGCGCGATGGAGGCTGACGAAGTCCTCGAGGCGCGCGCGCGCCTCCTCGCGGCCGAGGCCGCGGATCCGCAGCGTCGGCAGCACGCCAGCGCGGCCGGCCGCGGCGACCACCGCCCGCTCGCGCGAGGTCAGGGCGGCGCGCTCCGGCGGCGGCATCGTCGGCGCGTCGACCCAGTCGGCGCCCGCCCAGCCGCGCTCGACGATCGCCCGCAGCGCGTCGGGCAGCCCGCTCCCCCCCGTCGCAGCGGCCAGCTCGTCGCCGACGCTCGCCTGCTCGCCGCCCGCGGGCGCGGGGCTCGGCTCCGACTCGCACTTCGCCTCCGCCTCGGTCACGGTCACGGCGACCGCCACCGTCACCCGACGCTCGACGATCTCGACGCCGCTGAGATCGAGCGGAC
>JAGQIT010000814.1:0-519 GCA_020431135.1 Myxococcales bacterium
CCTTCGATCCGGCGATGCTGGTCTGGCGACCGTGCTCGGAGCTCCGCCTCGACAACCTCGACGGCCGCCATGATCACCTCTACCGCCGCGTCCTCGACAGCGCCGGGATCCAGCCGACGACCGCCGCGATCCCGCCGATCGAGTCGTTCACCGAGAGCGGCGGCCTGCGAGCGCACGTCGCCCGCTGCCTCGAGATCTACCGCGAACTCCGGCGCTCGCCGGCGCGGGTCGTCGCCGCGGACTAGCTGCCGCCTGTGAAGGCGTGGATGGCCGCGAGGACATCATCCGTCTGTCACATGGTTGATCGAATGTAGTCCCAATTGCACGCTCGGCTCCTCGCTGTTCACCGCTTTACACCCTCGCGCCGGCCATCGACACTCCGCCGAGATGCGCCGGAACCTCTACTCCTCCTCTTCGCTCCTGCCCCTCAGCCTCGCGCTCGCGATCGGCGGCTGCGGCGACGACAGCCTCGGCAGCGAGAGCGACACCGCCAGCGCCTCCGGCGCGGCGACTGCGACC
>JAGQIT010000814.1:561-5000 GCA_020431135.1 Myxococcales bacterium
CTCCGCGACCGCCTCCGCGACCGCCACCGACTCTGCGACCACGGGCGACACGGAGACCACGGGCGACACGGAGACCGCGGGCGACGGCACGGACAGCGCGACGACGACAGGCACGAGCGACACGGCCAGCGCGACCGCGACCGCGACCGACTCCAGCACAGACACCGACACGACGACCACCGGCGGCCTCGACGAGCCGATCGCCGCGGCCGCGCCCTCGTGGCTGCGCCGCGTCGACGGCATCAGCTCGCTCGCGCCGCCCCGGGTCGCCCCGCTGCCGGACGGGGACGTCGCAGCCCTGATCACCGGCGGCCTCTATGCCCACGAGATCGTCCTCGCCGAGGGCGACGCGGACGAGCAGGTCCTCGGGGCCATGTACACCGCGCCAGCCCTCGCCCGCTTCGACGGGGCGACCGGCGCCCTCCTCGAGGGGCGGATGCTCGCCAAGCTCGGCCAGGGCACGCAGTACGGGATGTCGGTGCTCCCGCGCGAGCTCAAGCTGGCGAGCGACGGCGACCTCCTGGTCGTCGGCACCTGGACGGGGACGACGGAGTTCTTCCCCGGAACGGCCGACAGCGCGACGCACATCACCCAGATGAAGACGGTCGGCGACCAGTTCCACCGCGCCGAGGATCCCTTCGTGTTCCGCATGACCCCGGACGGCGCGATCTCGTGGTTCGTCCGCGGGCAGACGCCGCCGCCGCTGTCGACGACCTGGTTCAACTACGGCAAGGGCATCGCCCCGCTCCCCGACGGCGGGCTCATCCTCGCCGGCGACTACGAGCTCTCGGGCTTCGTCGCGGCCTCGAACACCGCCGGCGCGAAGACGATGAGCGGCGGCCAGAAGTCGTACTTCGCCCGCCTCGGGGCCGACGGCGAGCCGACGTGGATCTACCGCAACAACCGCCAGCTCCCCTTCTACCCGCTGCGCAGCGGCGTCGACGGGGCGATCTACGGCCTCCTCCCCAGGGACGCGACGCTCTTCGAGGACGCCGGCGCGCCGTGGATGACCGGCTCCGAGCCCGACCTCGGGACCTCCGTGATCGGCCGCCTCGACCCCGACGGCGGCGTGCTCTGGAGCGCCCGCTTCGCCAAGGAGCCGCCGGTCGGGCCGGTCCGCGGCCTCGAGCCGACCGCCGACGGCGACCTCCTCGTCTACGGCAACGGCAACGGCGACCTCCTCTTCCGCGACGCCACGGACGCGACCATGACCCTCCCCCTCGGCGACGGCGAGGGCTGGATCGCGGGCCTCAGCGCCGACGGCGAGGCGCTGTGGCTGCGCAGCCTCGGCCCGACGATCTTCGCCCTCGGGCCGACGCTGCTCGGCGACGACGGCGTCTGGCTCCTCGCGCGGATCAAGGCGCCCTACGAGCTCGAGGTCGCCGGCGAGACGATGGCGCTCCCGGACCTCGGCTTCGAGGAGCCGTCGACGGTGTCAGCGCTCCTGCGGATCGACGCCGAGGGTGACGTCGTCGCGGTGCAGCTCCTCGGCGTCGACCTGGCGGTCGACGGCCTCGCGTGGAGCGGTCCCGAGCAGGACGCCTTCCTCACCACCGGCGGCTACTGGTGCGGGTCGAGCCAGCCCTTCGTGATCGCCGACGGCGGCGACGCCCTCGAGGGGCTGAAGTACGCCTGCGACATGGAGC
The DNA here is from genome assembly GCA_020431135.1 of Myxococcales bacterium. Lineage (GTDB taxonomy): Bacteria > Myxococcota_A > Polyangia > Nannocystales > Nannocystaceae > JADJRG01. The sequence goes on from JAGQIT010000814.1 coordinate 2,208, forward strand.
CGAACGACGATCAGCGGGGCTACGTCGCCGCGATCCCGCGCGCGAACTAGCGCGGCCACTTCTGACAAAGCGACCGAAGCAGAGAAAAGCTACATCGCCGCGGCCCGCTGGGATACCCTGTCCTCGTGGCGCTTCGATCGAGCCTCCGCCGGTTCTCGGCGTGTCTTCTCGGGCTCGCCGCCTGCGCGCCGCCGAGCGGGGCGGAGCTGACGGAGTCGTCATCCACCTCCACCTCGACGAGCGCCGAGGCGACGTCGACGTCGACGTCGACTTCAAACGCTTCAGCGGAGTCGACCTCGGAGGAGACGGCGACGTCCTCAACCACGGGTGACGCGAGCACCACCGCGGCGCCGTCCCAATGCGGCGACGGCGAGGCGACGCCCGGCGAGCTCTGCCTCGTCCGGCTCGATCCCCTCGCGCTCGGCCACCAGCCCGCCGACGTCGAGCTCGCGGACCTCGACGACGACGGTCACCTCGACGTCGCCGTCGCGGCCGTCGGCGGCGCCCTCTACACGCGCTACGGTCGCGGCGACGGCACCTTCGACGACGCCGCCGGGCCGCTGGTGCCCCTCGTCCAGCCGCGCGGCGTCGCGGCGCTCGCCCGCACCCAGACGGGGCCGCTCGACCTCGCGGCCGCAGACATGGGCTTCAACAGCATCGCGCTCCTCGAACACGAGGCGCCGCGGAGCTACGCCGCGCCGAAGGGCCTCCCGGTCGGCGACCAGCCCCGCGCCCTCGCCCGCGGCGACCTCGACGGCGACGGCGACGATGACCTGGTGATCGCAAGTCAAGGCAACGACACGGTCACGGTCGCCCTCTTCGCCGGCGACGCGCCGCCGATCCTGCAGAGCTACGCCGTCGGCGAGGAGCCCTACGCCGTCACCCTCGCCGACCTCGATGACGACGGCGCCCTCGACGTCGCCACGGCCGATCGCGTGAGCGGCTCGATCTCGGTGCTCCTCGGCGACGGCGCGGGCGGCTTCGCCGACGCGACCGCCCACGCCGCGCGCCCCGACGTCCGCAGCCTGGCGATCGCCGACCTCAACGGCGACGGCGCCCAGGACATCGTCGCCACCAGCTTCGACGACAGCAAGCTGACGATCCTCCGCGGCCACGGCGACGGCATCGGCTTCACCTCCCTCTTCTTGCCGACCGGCGCCGAGCTCTACGGCGTCGCCGTCGGCGACCTCGACCACGACGGCGCCGTCGATATCCTCGCCACCGACCTCGGCTCGAGCGAACTCCTCGTCATCCGCGACCTCCAGACCGAGCTCCCGACGGTCAGCCGCATGGCGACCTCCGCCGGACCGCTCGACGTCACGGTCGGCGACCTCGACGGCGACGGCGACCTCGACGTGGTCGTCGCCGCGACCTACGGCGACGCGGTCGACGTCTTCGTCAACGATCCCTAGGCGTGTCGGCGGCTCCGCGCGCGCGGCCCAGCGATCCACGCGCGCTCCTCCTCAACGAGCGCGTCGAGCTCTGGATTCGACGGCGCTAGCGCGTGAGCAGCCGACCGCCGAGGTTCCCCGACTGCGCCGCCTTCAGGCGCGACCACAGGCGCTCAAAGGTCACCTTGGCGTCGGCGCCGTCGAGGGCGACCGGACGCAGCTCCTCGGGATCCTCCCGGCGATCGTAGAGCTCGAAGCGGCCCTCGATCGCCTCCTCGACGAGGAGGTGCTCGCGCGTGCGGATCGCGTAGCGGAGGAAGTGCCCCTGCGACGGCTTCTGGCTGAGAACCGCGCAGTACACCGGCCGCTCCGCGGGGGCGCGCTGCGGCGCGAAGGCGGGGATGAGCAGGCTCTGGCCGTCGACCTCGACGCCCTCCTCGGCGCCGATGAACTCGAGGATCGTCGGCACGACGTCGACGAGCCCGACCGTCCGCTCGACCCGCCGCCCCGGGACGCCGGGGATCCGCACGAAGAGCGGGACGCGGACGCTCTCGACGTAGCAGGTCCGCGAGTGGGCGCGGCCGCCGTGCTCCTTGAACTCCTCGCCGTGGTCCGCGGTGACGACGACGATCGTCCGATCCCAGCGCGGCGACAGGCGGAGGCCGTCGAGGATCTGGCCGATGTGGCGATCCGTAGCCGCGATCTCCGAGTCATAGGCGGCGAGCGGCCCCGTGAACGCCGGGTAGCCCGGCGCGCGCTCGCTGTAGGGCATGTGCGGGTCCTCGAAGTAGACCGTGAGGAGGTAGGGCGGCGGCTCGACCCCGGACTCGCCCGCGTCGGCGAAGTGGCGGTGGAGGAAGTCGAGCGCGTGGTCGGCCGTGCTCGCCGACGCCCGCCGACCGCCGCGGGTCTTCGGCAGGCGCTCGGCCGCGTCGACGACCTCCTGGTAGCCGCGGAGGATCCCCGTGAGGCGGACGTAGATGTAGCTCGTCACGATCATCGACGTCCGGTAGCCGAGCGCGCCGAGGGTCTCGGCGAGGCTCGGGTGGATCGGCGAGAGGGCGAGCTTGTCGTCCCTGTACTCCCAGGTCGCCGCCGTCGGATCGCGGCCGCTGAGCATGCTCGGGATCGACAGCATCGTCGCCGACGACTGGCTATAGGCGTCGGTGAAGACAAGCGCCTCGTCGGCGAATTGATCGAGGTAGGGGGTCGTCGGCTGGGCGTAGCCGTAGACGCCGACGTGATCGGCCCGGAGCGCGTCGACGACGATCCAGACGACGTCATACCTGCGGATCCGGTCGCGCATGTCGACGCCGAAGTAGCGATCGGCGAGGAGGTCGTCGGCGCCGTCGTCGACCGCCGCGTCCGCCCCGTCGCAGTCCTCGTCGACGCCGTTGCCCGG
>JAGQIT010000815.1:0-1551 GCA_020431135.1 Myxococcales bacterium
ACCCACTGCATGCGCTGGCTCGGCGCCGCCCGCCGGGTCCACGACGTCGCCGTCGCCTACGCCGCGAGGCGCCGCGCCTTTGGCAAGACGCTCGGCGAGCACGAGGGGGTCGGCTTCATGCTCGCCGACAACGCGATGGACCTCCACGCCGCGCGCCTGTCGACCTGGCACACCGCCTGGGTGCTCGACCAGGGCGAGCGCGGCAAGATGGAGTCGAGCATGAGCAAGGTCGCGGTCAGCGAGGCGGTCTGGCGGGTCGTCGATCGCAGCGTCCAGATCCTCGGCGGCCAGGGGGTGACCGGCGAGACGATCGCGATGCGGATCTTCAGGGACATCCGCGCCTTCCGGATCTACGACGGACCGAGCGAGGTCCACCGCTGGAGCATCGCCCGCCGGCTGCTCCGCGACGCCGCGCGCGGCCCCGCGGACGACCCGAAGGCCGGCGGTTGAGCGTACCCTCGGCCGGAGATGAGGCGCAGACGATGACGACGACGGCGACCCTGGACTGGCGGCGGGCGCAGGCGTACCTCGCCGAGCGCGGCCACGACCTCGCGCTCGACGCGGCGCCGCGGCGCCTCTCGGGGGGCTTCGCGAACCTCAACTACCTCGTGTACTTCGACGGCGCGCCGGCGGTGCTGCGCCGCCCGCCGCACGGCGAGATCCCGCCCGGCGCCCACGACATGGGGCGCGAGCACCGGATCCTCGCGCGCCTCCACGAGGCCTTCCCGCTGGCGCCGCGCGGCCTCCTGCTCTGCGACGATCCGGCGATCCTCGGCGCGCCCTTTCAGCTCCTCGAGTACCGCGAGGGCGTGACGATCGAGGCGTCGCTGCCGGCGACCCTGGACGATCCGGAGCGCCTCGCCGCGGACCTCGGGGCGATGATGATCGAGGTCTTGGCCGAGCTCCACCGCGTCGATCCGGCGGCGGTCGGGCTCGACACCCTCGGGCGCCCCGCGGGCTTCCTCGAGCGGGCGGTCCGCGGCTGGCTGAGGCGCGCGCGCCTGTGCTTCGCTACCTTCGACGACGGCGTCCCGGCGTCCGTCGAGCGCCTGGCCGTCTGGCTCGGCGACAACCAGGTCCCGGACCGCGCGTGCGACCTCCTGCACAACGACTTCAAGCTCAACAACATCCTCCTGGATCGCGACACCTACGCGCCGGTCGCGGTGCTCGACTGGGATCAGGGGACCCGCGGCGACGGGCTCTTCGATCTCGCGACCCTGCTCTCCTACTGGACCGAAGACGGCGATCCGCCGGCGATGCACGCCATTGCCCAGATGCCGACGGCGGCGCCCGGCTTCCCGACGCGCGAGGCGGCGGCGCGCCGCTATTCCGAGCTCAGCGGCCGCGACCTCTCGGACTTCCGCTTCCACCGGGTCCTCGGCCAGCTCAAGACCGCGGTGATCTTCGCCCAGCTCTACGCGCGCTGGCGCGGCGGCGGCACCGACGATCCGAAGTACGCGGAGTTCGGGCCGCTCGCCCTCGGGCTCCTCGACGTCGCCGAGGAGATCGCCCGCGGGCTCCGCTTCTGAACGACCTCGCCGCGCCGAGATG
>JAGQIT010000815.1:1646-2068 GCA_020431135.1 Myxococcales bacterium
CTCGCCGGGAAGACCCTCTTCATCACCGGCGCCAGCCGGGGGATCGGCAAGGCGATCGCCCTCCGGGCGGCGGCGGACGGCGCCAACGTGGTGATCGCGGCCAAGACCGCCGAGCCCCACCCGAAGCTGCCGGGGACGATCTACACCGCGGCCGACGAGATCAGGGCCGCCGGCGGCGAGGCGCTGCCGCTGATCGTCGACATCCGCGACGACGGCCGGGTCGCGGAGGCGGTCGCGGAGGCGGTCGCCAGGTTCGGCGGCCTCGACATCCTCGTCNNAGCGCGATCTCGCTGACGGGGACGGTCTTCACCCCGATGAAGCGCTATGACCTGATGCACCAGGTCAACGCCCGCGGCACCTTCGCGTGCTCGCACTTCTGCATCCCGCACCTCCTGAGGGCCGACAACCCGCACATCCTCAAC
>JAGQIT010000816.1 GCA_020431135.1 Myxococcales bacterium
TGGCCGCCCAGTACCCCGGCTTCAAAGGGGCGATCGAGGCCCAAAAGGCGAGCGCCAAGGAGCTCTTCGACGCCGCCGCCGGCCTCGACGGCGACGCCAAGATCGAGAAGCTGTCGGCGGCCAACAGCGCCCTGATGGCCGGCTTCGTCGGCGACCTCGATCGCGTCGAGGAGAAGATGAAGAAGCTCCGCGAGTCGAAGGCCGTCGCCGCCGCCAAGGCCGGCGACACGTCGAGCCTCATCGGGGCCAAGGTCGCGGCCGACGACGCCGAGAAGACGATCGAGCGCGTCGAGAAGTTCCTCAAGGAGGGCGCCGCCGACGCGGCCGCCGCCAAGGCGCTGACGAAGAAGGCGCTCGACGATCTCGACGCGGCCCAGAAGGCGATCGACGCGGTGGTCGCCGCCGACAAGGAGAAGAAGGACGCCGCCCAGGCCGAGAAGGACGCCGCCAAGGCCGAGCAGGAGGCCGACAAGGCGCAGGCGCAGGCCGACAAGGAGGCCGAGGCCGCCAAGGTCGCGCCGTGGAAGTGCGCCTACTGCGACGCCGAGAACCCGCACGACGCGACGAGCTGCAACTCCTGCGGCGCGGCGCGGCAGGCCGACGACGCGAAGAAGGACGAGGCCAAGAAGTAGCCCCGCCCTCCCCTTCGCGGCTCACTCGTAGCGGACCGCGAAGGCGTCCGTGTTGGTGACCGCGTCGACGTAGCCCGCGAGGAGGCCGTCGCCGCCGCGCTCGAGGACCACGATCGCCACGGTCTCGCTGGCCTGGAGGACATCCAGGTGCTCGACGCCGTCGGGGAGCGTCGGCGGGGTGATCGAGGTCGCGTTCGCGGGCCCGTAGACCGACCAGTAGAAGCGCGTCTCCGGGACGATGACGACGAGCGACGGGATCACGCCGTCGTCGTACTCGCCGATCGTCCAGGTCTGGCCGGCGAGCGGATAGACGCCGCCGTCGCCCGCGGGGGGCGTGACCGCGGGCACGTCGATGAACTCCGGCGTGAAGTCGCCCGCCCGCGGCATGCCTGGCTCGTAGACCCGGAGCATCACCGCCGACGTCGGCTCCGTCTCGCGGAGCGAGTACTGGGTGATCGGGTCGGCGAGCATCGACGCCGGCAGGTGCTCGACGGTGTAGTCGAAGGCGGTCGCATCGCCGTTGATGTCGATCTCCGTCGGGAAGCCGACGCTGACGCTGTTGAGGTTCCCGCCGCCGCGGACGATGATATAGCCGGTGCCGCGGTCGCCGGCGACCGGGCTGTCGTCGCTCAGCGCGTCGAGGCTGAAGCTCCCGCTCTCGGACTCCGGCGTGATCCCGCCGGCGAAGGTGAGGCCGGCGATCCCGTTGTCCGTCAGCGCCTCGTGGTCCTCCCACAACCACTGGTAGAAGGTCTGGATCCCGCCCTGCCCAGACGGCGTCGCCTCCCAGCTGAACTCGGTCGCAAAGAGCTTGAACGCCTCGCCTGGGGTCACCCAGATCGAGTACCCGACGCCGGACTTCTGGCTCGCGCGGGGCTCCCGGCTGCACAGCGACGAGCTCACCAGGAGCACATGGCTGGTGTCGACCATGTCGCTCGCGTTGCCCACCAGGTTCACCTTGCCGGACGGGGTCCACAGCGGGATCTCCAGCGGGCTGCGCTCGGCGGTGAGGCCGACGTAGCTGAGGAGCTCGTGGCCCGCCTTGCTCGCCGTCACGCTCGCGGTGCCCTCCGCGAAGTCGAGGCCCTCGAAGGTCACCTCGCCGCTCGCGTCGGTCATCGCCTCGACGCGCTGGCCGTCGGGGGTGTCCATGATCACGCGGACGCCCTCGGCCGGGGCGCGCGTGCAGTCGCCGGCCTTCACGCGGACGACGAAGGCCGTGCCCTCGCCGTCGGTCGTTGTCTCGGTGGTGGTCTCGCTCGTTGTCTCGGTGGTGGTCTCGCTCGT
>JAGQIT010000057.1 GCA_020431135.1 Myxococcales bacterium
CCTCTTCTTCGCCTTCGCCTACAACTCCGTCGGCGTGCCGGTCGCGGCCGGGATCCTCTTCCCATTCTTCGGGATCCTGCTGTCGCCGATGCTCGCGGCGGCGGCGATGAGCCTGTCGTCGGTGTCGGTGATCAGCAACGCCCTGCGCCTGCGCCGCGCGGCGATCTAGTAGCCCGTTGTGGTAGTCCCGCGCGGCCTCGACCCAGGTTGCCCCGCGATCGTCGGGCGCGAGTGTTCTGGCGAGACGCCGCTGTACTGGGCCGTACTGCGAGTTTTGGCCGCGCGAGGCCACACCGGACCCTCACCAAGACCTCCGGGTCTCGCGTCGTCGCGCGCTCGCGCGGCGCCGCGACCCCTGCGAGGGCAGGGGGCGGGTTTCGACCCGCGCCCCCATCCGCTATAACCCGCGGCCGTGAGCCTGGTCGTCTTCGAGCACGTCTCCCTCGGCTTCGGCGAGAAGAACATCGTCGACGATCTCAACCTGCGGATCGGCGACGGCGAGCGGATCGGCCTCGTCGGCCCCAACGGCTCGGGTAAGAGCTCGCTGCTGCGGATGATCGCCGGCGAGCAGGGCGTCGACGCCGGGACGATCCGCTTCGCCCGCGGCGTCCGGGTCGGCTACCTCGCCCAGGACATCGCCCCGGTCGAGGGGGTCGCTCTCCTCGACTACGTGGTCTCGTCGGTCCCCGGCCGGGCGGAGCTCGACGCCGACGTCGCCGCGGTCGAGGAGGAGCTCCTGCGGGCGCAGGTCGCCGGCGAGTCCGGCGAGGTCGTCGACGCCGAGGCGGTGATGGAGCTCGCCACCCGCCTCGCCGAGCTCCACGAGGAGCTCCAGCACTTCGAGACCCACTACACGCCGCACGAGGCCGAGCGGATCCTCGCCGGCCTCGGCTTCCGCGCGGAGGACAGCGGCCGCGACCTCGGCGAGTTCAGCGGCGGCTGGCGGATGCGGGCGGTTCTCGCCGCGCTGCTCTTCCAGCGCCCCGACCTCCTGCTCCTCGACGAGCCGACCAACCACCTCGACCTCCCGTCGGTGGCGTGGTTCGCGTCCTTCCTCCGCCGCTACCGCCGCTCGTTCATCCTCGTGTGCCACGACCGCGAGTTCCTCAACGAGCAGATCGACCGCGTCATCTCCTTCGAGCCCGAGGGCGTCCGCTTCTACTCCGGCGACTTCGAGTCCTACCGCAAGCAGCGCGCCGAGGAGGCGACGGTCCTCGAGAACAAGGCGCGCAACCTCCAGCGCGAGCGCGAGCAGGCCGAGCGCTTCATCGAGCGCTTCCGGTCGAAGGCGAGCAAGGCGAAGGCCGTGCAGAGCCGGATCAAGGCGCTCGAGCGCATGGGCGAGGTCGAGACCCTGGTCAGCCGCGAGGTCATGCGCTTCCGCTTCCCGCCCTGCGTCCGCGCCGGTGACATCGTCGCCAAGGTCGACGGCCTGCGGAAGGCCTACGGCGACAACGTCGTCCTCGGCGGCGTCGACCTGACCGTCCGCCGCGGCGAGAAGATCGGCATCATCGGGGTCAACGGCGCCGGCAAGACGACGCTGCTCAAGCTGATGGCCGGCGAGCTCAAGGCCGACGGCGGCGCGATCCAGATGGGCAACAAGGTCGACGTCGGCTACTTCGCCCAGCACCACGCCGAGATGCTCAGCCGCGAGCGCACGGTCTTCGAGGAGGTCGCCAGCGTCGATCCGGCGGCCGGGCAGACGCGCGTGCGCTCGATCCTCGGCGCCTTCCTGTTCAGCGGCGACGACGTCGACAAGCCGATCGGCGTGCTCTCGGGCGGCGAGCGGGCGCGGGTCGCCCTGTCGAAGCTGCTCCTTCGGCCAGGTAACTTCCTGCTCCTCGACGAGCCGACCAACCACCTCGACCTCGAGTCGAGCGAGGCGCTCGCCGAGGCGCTGTCGAGCTTCGACGGCACGCTCCTCTTCGTCAGCCACAACCGGGCGTTCGTCCGCTCGCTGGCGACGCGGATCTGGGACGTCCACGACGGCGAGGTCGAGATCTACCCGGGGACCCTCGACGAGTACATGGACCACCACCGCCGGCGCCGCGAGGGCGAGGAGGCGGTCAGCGACGCCGCTGCGTCCGAGCTCCGGGGCGCCCCCGGGGCGCCGACCGGGGACAGCGCGAGCAAGCCCGACGACGCCGCGGCGAAGAGCAAGGGCGGCGGCAAGAGCGGGGCGCCGGCGGACAGCGAGAGCCGCGAGAGCGCCAAGGAGCGCCGGCGTCGCGAGGCCGAGGCGCGGCGCCTCCGACAGAAGCGGCTCGGGCCGCTGCAGCGCAAGGTGGCGAAGATGGAGGCGCAGATCGCCGCGCTCGAGGACAGCCAGCGCGAGCGCTCAGCGCAGCTCGCCGACCCGGCGATCTACGAGGACGAGGCGCGGCGCAACGAGCTCCTCAACGCCTACCAGCGCGACGCGCGAGTGGTCGAGGAGCTGACCGGCGAGTGGGAGATCGCGCTCGCCGAGCTCGAGGACCTCGAGGCCGCGCTCGAGGCCGAGATTTCTGGTTGAAAGCGCCCGGCGTTGGCGACAAAGTGCCGGCCATGCTCACGAACGGCCGTGCTCCGATCCGCTGGCGCCTGACCCCGATGATCGCCGTCGGCGGCTTCGCGTTGGCGGTCGCGCTCGGCCTTTCGTGCAAGCCGAGGTACGCCGCCACGGAGCCGGTGAAGGGCGCCTCGGACGCCTGCTGCAAGGTCACCAACGAGGAGATGACCAAGTTCGCGGGCTGTCGGATGACGCACCGATGCGGCGACGACGAGCGGATCTGGATGCGCGGGCACATCAACTGCTCGCCGGTCGAGGAGGAGCGCTGCGTCGGCGGCCGCTGCTGCGAGTACCAGCCGCTCTACGGCACGCCGGACGCGGTCCTGAACTGGGACGCGGAGCCCGACGCGAAGGACAAGGCGAAGGCGGCCGGCGGGGACACGGACGCCGAGGCTCCCGCGACCCCGGCCGCGGATGAGGCTCCGGCTGGCGGCGACGCTGCGGACGCTCCGACCGCGACGGGCGAAGAGGCGGCTGCCGACGGCGCTGGGGCCTAGCAGCCTGTCCGCGCCCACGAGAGCCGCGAGGGCGCGGGACAGTCGCGCACGTAGGGCTCGAGCCTCGATCGTGCGATGAGTCGAGCGCCCGTGAAGAGGCGCTGCGCGACGCGCCCGGTGCTCAGCCCGGCGTGTGCTCGAGGTGGAGGAGGATCTTCGCCGGCGGCGCGCCGCTGAGGGCCTCCTTCTCCTTGGCGACCTCCTCCGCGACCGCGCCGCGGATGCAGTCAGCGCCGCTCGACTGCGGGAGAACGGCGATATCCTGAGCCGCGGCGTTGTCGATGACCGCCTCGATCGTCAGGGCGCCGACCTTGGCGAAGGCGGGGTCGCCCTTGCAGCGCTCGCCGAGGCGATAGACCACGTTGGGCATCGCCTGCATCATGACGTCGCCGGCGGCGGTAGGCTCGGCGCCGAGGCTGTTCTTGGTGAAGAGGGACGCGCCCGCGGGGACGTTCCACTGGTGGGTCAGCGGGATCTGGGCGGTCGGCGCGGCGCGCTGCTCGTCGCCGCCGCAGGCTGCGATCGAGAGGGCGAGGGCGAGGGCGGAGGTGAGGAGCGGGAGCGCGGAGGGGAGGGGGCGGTTGGACATCGACGACCTCGTCAGTGGGGGCGCGCAGAGAAGGTCACGCCGTCACCCCGACTTCTGCCACAGGAGGCCAAAAAAGCGCCACCCCGGCGTGATCGTGACGATCAGGCCGGGGTGGGTCCCGCCGTCGACCGCGAGGGGCCGAGCTTGCGGGTGCACGCGAGCGTGGATCAGGGCTTACCCTTGACCTCGACGCAGGTCATGCTGCCGGTGGCCGGGGTGCACTCGTAGATCTTGCGGAGGGCGCCGAAGAGGAACCCGTCGTTACGGGCGACGTAGAGCTTGCCCTCGTGCGAGGCGATGGCTCCGTACGAGCAGCCGACGGAGGTGACGGCGACGACAGCGATGAACATTCCGGTGATGAGACGGCGCATGGATGGCTCCTAGCGGTTCGAGAATTCGTGTTGAACGTGTTGAGTGTTGACCGTGTCGAGCTTGATTGCTCGCTTCGGGACGGCGGGAGCATGCCGAGGTC
>JAGQIT010000817.1 GCA_020431135.1 Myxococcales bacterium
CTCGCCTGGACCGGCGGCCCGCGCTGTCCCGCGCACCTCTGCCGCGGTCGAAGTCGAGCGCGGCGCCGGCCGCCGCCGACCGCTATCCTCGGGTGCGGAGACTCGACCGATGAACGCACGCCCGATCACCGCCGCGGCCGTCTGCCTCGCCCTCGCCGCTTGCGGCGACATCGATCCCCAGAGCGCCGCGGGATCGCTGCGCGCCCAGAGGGTGGAGGTCAAGCCCGGGCCGATCGCCAAGGTGTCGAACAAAGAGGTGCGCAAGGTCGCCAAGGCGATCCCCCGCGCCGAGCTCGTCCGCGACATCCACACGACGCCCAAGGATCCGCCCGCGACCGACGACACAGCGGCGCCGACCGAGCCCGACGCGCCGCCGGCCCCGACCCCGCGCCGCGAGGACGGCAAGCTCGCCGGGATCACCGACGCCCACAACGCCGTGCGCACGCCGCTGAACATCCCCGCGCTCGCGTGGAGCGACGCGATCGGCGGCTTCGCCCAGCAGTGGGCCGATCACCTGGCGACCGAGAGCAACTGCCAGCTCCAGCACCGCCCGAGCAGCGGGCCGTGGGGGCAGAAGTACGGCGAGAACATCTTCTGGAAGTCGGCGCCGACGAACGTCGGCGAGGCGGTCGGCGCCTGGGCGGCCGAGGCCGCCGACTACGACCACGGGACCAACGCCTGCTCCGGCTTCACCTGCGGCCACTACACGCAGATGGTCTGGGCCGACACCCGCTACCTCGGCTGCGGCGTCGCGGCCTGCCCGAGCGGCGGCGAGATGTGGGTCTGCAACTACGACCCGCGCGGCAACGTCCTCGGGAAGTCGCCCTACTAGCGAGAGGCGTCTCCGAGACAGGGACCCTCATCCCGCGCCTGCGCCTCGCGGATCGTCGGGCGCACATGTTGAGTCGGCGCGGTGCACTGCCAGACGTCGAGCGGCGCTCGCCCTCGCCGCCCCTCTCGGCGCCGCCAGAACTTGCGGTCCGCGCGGTCACGCGCGCGGACGCCACGCGCGAGCGCCCCGCGATCCCGTATCCTCGAGGCGCCGATGCTCCGCTGCGCCCGCGTCACCGCCCCCCTCCTCTCGGCCGGCCTCGCCCTCCTCCCCGCCTGCGACAAGTCGCCCGAGGGCAGCGCGCCGCCGTCGACGACCGCGAACGCCGACGACGCGCCGGAGGGATCGACGGCCGCTCACGGCGATCCCGGGGTGAACCCCGACCAGCACGCGCCCGCCGACAGCCCGACGCAGGGGAGCGGCGGCGCGACCCAGGGGCCCGCCGGCGATCCAAACGCCGAGCCGGCGGCCCTCGCCGGGATCACCGAGGCCCACAACAAGGTCCGCGCCGCCCACAAGGTCGGCCCCCTCACCTGGTCGCCCGAGCTCGCCGCCTTCGCCCAGGAGTGGGCCGACACGCTGAAGGGCGCCGGCTGCGATCTCCGCCACCGCGACAACCCGCCCTACGGCGAGAACCTCTTCGCGATCACCGGCGCCCCCGCGAACCCCGACCAGGTCGTCGGCGACTGGGCCGCGGAGGAGGCCAACTACGACTACAAGCGCGGCCGCTGCAAGGGCGTCTGCGGCCACTACACCCAGGTCGTCTGGGCGAAGAGCGAGCGCCTCGGCTGCGCGATGGCCCGCTGCGGCGACAGCGAGGTCTGGGTGTGCAACTACGACCCGCCGGGGAACTTCGTCGGCGAGCGGCCCTACTGAGCGGCCATGCGAGCGACCGCAGCGCGCGGCCGCGGTCGCCGGCTCGAACCTGACTATTCAGTCAGGTCGTACTTCTTGATCTTGTCGTAGATCGTCCGCACGCCGATCCCGAGGGCCTCGGCGGCGCGGGTGCGGTTGCCGTCGAAGTGGCGCAGGGCCGCGGCGATCGCCTCGCGCTCGACCTCCGAGAGCAGCCGCGGCGGGCCCTCCGTGTACGCGGACGCCGGCTCGCTCGCGGCGTCGCCCATGCCCACGGCGGGGCCGCCCCCCGCCCAGCTGAGCCCGGGGATCGCCAGGTTCTCGGCCGTCACCGCGTCGCCGTCGGCGAGGATCGCCGCGCGCTCGAGGGCGTTGGCCAGCTCGCGGACGTTACCTGTCCATTGGGCCCGGTGGAGGAGCTGACGGGCGCCGGCGTCGAGGCCGAGCGGGCGCCGCCCGAGCGACGCGCAGGCCTTGGCGAGGAGGCGCTCGGCGAGCGGCTCGAGGTCGTGCGTGCGCTCGCGCAGCGGCGGCAGGACGACGGGGAAGACGGCGAGGCGGTGGAAGAGATCCTCGCGGAACGCCCCCTCCCGGATCATCGCCGGCAGATCGCGGTTGGTCGCGGCGATCCAGCGGACGTCGACCTTCACGGTCTGGCCGCCACCGACGCGCTCGAAGCTCCGCTCCTGGAGGACGCGGAGGAGCTTCGCCTGGAGCTGCGGCGCGAGCTCGCCGACCTCGTCGAGGAAGAAGGTGCCGCCTTGGGCGAGCTCGATGCGCCCGCGTCGGCGCGCGTGCGCCCCGGTGAAGGCGCCCTTCTCGTGGCCGAAGAGCTCGCTCTCGAGGAGCTGCTCCGACAGCGCCGCGCAGTTGACCGCGACGAAGGGCCCGCCGGGTCGCGCACCCGCGTCGTGCAGGAGCCGCGCCGCCAGCTCCTTCCCCGTCCCGGTCTCGCCGAGGA
>JAGQIT010000818.1:0-748 GCA_020431135.1 Myxococcales bacterium
TCGCTGCCGCTGGCGCTGCCGCCGGGTCCCGAGGCCGCTGAGCCCTTCGTCCTGCCGATCTTCCGCGAGCGCGAGGGCTACCACCGCGCCTTCGAGATGCGCCGCGTCCGCGGGCGCTACGGCGAGGGGCCGCTGTGCGCCTGGCTGCGCGCGGTCGTCGATCTCGTCGGCGGCGAGCCGATCGCGCCCTACGCCCGCGCGCTGATCGTCGCCGACTCATGCAACGGTCTGAGCCCGGTCGTCGACCCGCGAGAGATCAGCTTCATCAACGCCGATCTCAGCGTTCATCTCTACCGAGAGATGGTCGGCGAGTGGATCTGCGTCGACGCACAAACGGCGCTCGACGGCCGCGGACGCGGCCTTGCGAGCGGACATCTCTTCGATCTCGAGGGGTGGCTCGGGCTCGCGGCGCAGGGGCTAATTGTGCGGCGTAGGGGGCCGACCACCGGCGTTCAACCGGTTATGGTTGCATCATCGGACTAGTTCCAACACTCTGTTGGGATATGTCAGGCGCCGATCGGACCGCAGACCGGCACTTCGCCGCGGACTTTCGCGCGGGCCTCGTGGTCTTCCTCGTCGCGATCCCGCTCTGCCTCGGGATCGCGGCGGCCTCTGAGGCGCCGCCCTTCGCCGGCCTCGTCGCAGGGATCGTCGGCGGCATCGTCGTGGGCTTCGCCAGCGGCTCGGCGATCAGCGTCGCCGGTCCGGCCGCGGGCCTGACCGTCATCGTCCTCGAGGGGATCCACAG
>JAGQIT010000818.1:765-2359 GCA_020431135.1 Myxococcales bacterium
CACCGCGACGATGCTCGGCGGCCTCCTCCAGATCGTGATGGGCGGCCTGCGCATGGGCGTGCTCGCCCACTTCGTCCCGAACGCGGTGATCCGCGGGATGCTCGCGGCGATCGGCCTGATCCTCGTTCTCAAGCAGATCCCGCACGCGGTCGGCTACGACGCCGACTACGAGGGCGACTTCACCTTCATCCAGGTCGACGGCCAGAACACCTTCAGCGAGCTGCTCAACTCGCTGAACTACCTGCAGCCCGGGGCGATCATCGTCACCGTTCTCGGCTTCCTCGGCTTCTTCCTGTGGCGCGACTACGGCAAGGGCGACCGCGGCGTGAAGCTGACCAAGTTCGCGCCGCCGCATCTCATCGTCGTCGTTCTCGCGGCGGCGGCCGCCGCCGGTCTCGCGGCGACGGCGTACTCGATCGGGCCGGATCACTTCGTCAAGATCCCGGACATCGCCCAGGCCGGCGGGCTCCTCGGGCTGTGGCAGCAGCCCTCGCTCGAGGCGGTGATGGACGGCGCCGTCTGGCAGACCGCCGCGGTGCTCGCCGCCGTCGCCAGCATCGAGTCGCTCCTCTGCGTCGAGGCGACCGATCGCCTCGACCCCTACCACCGGATCACCCCGGCGGACCGCGAGCTCAAGGCCCAGGGGCTCGGCAACATGGTCTCCGGCTTCCTCGGCGGCCTGCCGGTGACCGCGGTGATCGTCCGCTCCTACGCCAACCTCCAGGCCGGCGCGCGCACGCGCTGGGCGGCGGTGATCCACGGGGTGATCCTCGCGGTCGCGACGCTCGCCCTCGCGTCGATGATCAACCAGATCCCGCTCGCGGGCCTCGCCGTGATCCTGCTGATCGTCGGCGGCAAGCTGACGCCGCCGCGCCTCTACCGCGAGATGTGGTCGAAGGGGCTCAACCAGTTCCTGCCCTTCATAGCGACGATCGTTCTCATCCTACTCACCGACCTCCTCACGGGGACCCTCCTCGGCCTCGCGGTCGGCGTCTTCTTCGTCGTCCGCGACAACTACCGCTCGGCCTTCGTCGTCACCGCCGACGGCCCGAACCTCTATATCCGCTTCACCGCCAACGTCTCCTTCCTCAACAAGGCGCGCCTCAAGCACGTCTTCGAGGAGGCCGAGCGCGGCGGCATGGTGATCATCGACGGCACCCAGGCGCGCCACGTCGACAACGACATCCTCGACACGATCACCGACTTCCAGAGCCTCGCGCACCTGCGCGACATCAAGGTCGAGATCAAGCGCTCGCCGATGGCCGGTCACGCCTTCTTCCGCTCGCCCGTCGACGAGGCGTCGGCCTCATAGGCGAGGACGAGGTTTCGCGGCCTCCGCGGTCGGAGCCGCGGACAGGGCGCGCGCCCTGGGCAGCGGCCGCGCGATCATGCACACTAGAAGCCTGCGTTCGGGCCCGCGCCCGAGCCCGCGCCCGAAACCCGAGCCCGAGCGAGGATCCCGATGAAAGAGAGCGACAAGCTACTCCTGTCCAACAAGGCGTGGGCGAACGAGCGCAAGATGGTCGACCCCGACTTCTTCCGCCGCCTCGAGTCGCAGCAGCGCCCGCACTTCCTGTGGATCGGCTGCTCGGAC
>JAGQIT010000819.1 GCA_020431135.1 Myxococcales bacterium
CGCCCGGTGCTCCCGACGCTCGGCGGCCCGGCGATCTCCCTCAAGGACTGCGCTGCCCACGGCGACGCGCTGCGCCGCGATCGCGTGCGCTCGCCGGTCACCGACACCCTCGCCCAGCGCGGCCGCCCGGTTCTCGACTGCGCCGCCGACGATCCGATCCATGACCTCGTCGTCGCCGCGACCGGGCGGACGCCGCGACCCGCGAACGCCGACCTCATCTTCGCCTGCGCCGCCCCGGAGGCGGCCGCCGATCCGCGCTGGCATCACCTCGCCAACGCCGCCCGCGCCCTCCTCGCGGCCGACGGCGCCAAGCTCCGCGGGATCGCCATCGGCACCCTCGCCTACCCCGGATCGCCCGTCGCCGATCGCGTCGCGGTGAGCCAGCGCGAGCTCGGCGAGCTCACGCCGATCGACGAGGCGAGCAAGCTCGGCGGCGGCCTCCTCAGCGGCGGCCGCTACCTCGTGCTCAACGCCAGCCACCCCTTCCTCGCCGATCTCATCGCCAGCGGCGCGGCGGCGGCGGAGCCCGAGCTCGCCGCGTATCTCCTCCTCAAGCAGGTCTACCTCCGCGACTCCCTGAGCCCGGAGCGCGACGGTCGCCTGGCCGCCCGGGCAGCGGAGGGCCGATGTCGGCGTTTGACGAGCTAGTCGCCGATCTCCGCGCCGACGGCGTCGTCGACTCGCAGGGGCGCTTCACCCTCGATCCGGCGAAGGCGCGCGAGAAGATGCGCCGCTTCCAGCTCGCCGATCCGCGGCGCTACGTCCTCGAGCTCGTCCAGGCCGCGCGCCTGCGCGGGGCGACGCGGATCGAATTCCGCATCGACGCCGACGACATGTGGATGCGCTTCGACGGCCGCCCCTTCCGCGCCGAGGAGCTCGAGAACATCTACAGCTCGCTCTTCGCCGACGGCGACGACCCGGACCTCCAGGCGCTGCGCCAGCTCGCCCTCGGCCTCAACGCGGCGATGGGGATGGCGCCGAAGCGGGCGCAGGTCCACAGCGGCGACGCGGCGATGGAGCTGCGCGTCGACGGCGAGGACCGCATCGCCGCCAACCGCAAGCCGGACGACGGGACGCTGATCCACGTCAAGCAGGCGGCGCGCCTCGGCCTCATCCTCGACTTCTTCCGCAACGCCTTCGGCCGCCTCGGCGAGGAGCGCCACATCGCCGAGCGCTGCGTCTACGCCGGGATCGAGATCACCCTCGACGGCCGGCCGGTGAGCGCCGCGACGCGCAGCCTCGCGGGCGCGATCATCGAGCTCGAGTTCGACACCGGCGAGCGCCGCGGCATCGTCGGTCTCCTGCCGACGGACGCCTACGCCGAGCTCCGCCTGATCAAGGACGGCGTGTGGATCTCGAGCGAGACCCTGAGCGACGAGCTCCAGGGGATGGTCTTCGTCGTCGAGGATCCGCGCCTGCGCAAGGACGTCTCGCAGGCGAAGATCGTCCACGACGCCAGCTACGAGGCCGTTCTCCGCGCCTGCGTCGACCTGCGCTGGCGCCTCCTCGAGGCGCTCTACGCCCGCTTCGAGGCCAGCGGCGACGCCGAGCCCGCGCCCGCCGAGCGCCAGCTCTTCACCCGCGCCCTCCAGACCTACGCGACCTCCGAGACCCTCGCCGCGGTGCCGATCCTGCGGACGATCGCCGCCTTCTACCGCTGGCCCGAGGCCCGCGGCATGGCCGAGGCGATGGTCTCGCTCGCCGACCTCGCCGACGAGTTCACGGAGACCGGCGGGATCCGCTACGCCAGCGAGCGCTACCCGACGCTGCCGCCGACGGGGCGCCCGATCGTCGCGCTCAGCGATCCGCAGGACGTCCTCTGGCTCGAGCAGCTCTTCGGCTACGGCGCCCTCCAGCGCCCCGACCTCGCCCGCGAGCGCAAGCGTCGCCAGGGCTTCGCGCGCTTCCGCGAGCGCGCGACGGCGCTGTCGGTCACCGGCCTCGGGCCTGTCCTCGCCCGCCACCGCCTCGCCGACGACCGCGGCGAGCTCGTCCTCGCGACGACGAGCGAGGAGAGCGTCTTCCTCCTCGTCAAGGACGGCTGCCTGCTCTGCCGGAAGACGGTGCCGCAGCCGCTGCGCGGGATCCGGGCGGTGCTCGCCGCGGACTTCCAGGCGACCGAGTTCTTCGACGACGTCGTCGCCGACGAGCTCCTAGCCGCGACGATCCTCGACGCCGTCGCCGCGGCGGTCGACATGATGCCCGCGGCCCTCGAGGCCCACCGCAGCGAGGTCCGTCACTCGGCCCAGATCGACGCCAAGATGCGCGGCCGCGGCCTGGTCAAGCGCTACCTGGCGACCGTCGTCTCGGCGACCGCGCCGCGGATGATCCTCCGCCACTTCGGCTTCACCAAGAACGAGCACGCGCAGGTCGACGAGCTCGCGCCGCGGCTGCTCCCGGCGCTCGGCGTCGGCCGCTGCCCCGGCGACACCCCGCACCCCCTCGCCCGCGAGCCGCTCTTCCCGACGCTCGGCCGCGGCCAGCTCTCGCTCGTCGACATCGCCGGCAACCTCGAGCGCCTCGGCTCGATCCGCTACGTCGAGCGCGACGTCACTACGATCGAGGGGGCCGCCGAGGACATCCTCCACGTCGGCCGCGGCGACCAGCAGATCCTCGCGGGTATCTTCGGCCAGGAGGCGCTCGCCGACAGCCGCGAGACGATCCTGACGGCGCTCCGCGAGCGCGAGTTCATGGCCAAGGCGACCGTCGACGTCGACGCCGTCGCCGCGTCGCGGGCCGGCGCCGCCTTCCCCCCCGATCTCAGCCCGGCCCACCGGCGCCTCCTCGGCCGCAGGTTCAGCGACGGCGAGGGCTGCCGCGGCGCCCTCTACCTCGCGCCGACGCGCCTCGCCGAGCCGATCCCCGACCGCCGCGACGCGGCGATCGTCGACGTCCTCCACCGCGAGCGGCCGCTGTGCAGCCGCGCCTTCCTCCTCGGCGCCGGGCCGCTCGTCGGCGCCGTCGCGGACGATCGCCTGCGGCCGACGCCGTCGTGGGACGAGGTCACCGACGACGAGGCGCTCGCGCGGACCGAGGCCGCGATCGCCAGGGCGGCCGGCGAGCTCCTCGAGCAGCTCCTCGCCCTCACAGGCGAGCTCGCGCCGGCGCACCAGCGCTGGGCCCGGGCGCTCCTCCTCCACGCGGCCGCGAGCGCGGCGACGGGCGGCCGCGTGCCGCTCCCGGCGGGCCTCGGCGCCGCCCCCCTCGTGCCGACGCTCGACGGCGCGCACGCGACCCTCGCCACGCTCCGGCGCGTGAGGGCCGGCGGAAGCCCGATCGAACATGTCCAAGAGGACTGGTCCGGAGAAACCGAAGACGACGCCCGCGTTCTCCGCCTCGACGACGACGCCCGCGCCGACCTCGAGGCGATCTTCGGCGCCGACGCGCTCGTCGACGCCAGCGAGCGCCTCCTGCGAGCGAGCCACCTGCCGGCGCTCGACCGCCTGCCGCCGGCGCCCGACGAGCCGACGCTCGCCGCCGACGCCGTCCTCATCAGCGAGAAGATCCACGCCGACGGGGCCGACGGCTTCGTCGGCCTCGGCCGCGGCGGCGCCCCGGGCCTGGTGCTCGAGCTGTGCACCCTCGGCCGCCACCTCGGCGCGCACACCCTGCAGTCGCCCTACCCGCTGCGCGCGATCTTCCTCGACCCCAAGCTGCCGCTCACCTACCCCGGCGCCGTCGACCTCCAAAGCAAGCGCGTCGGCCAGCTCGCCCGCTGGTGTCGGCGCCGCTTCCCGGGGCTGGTCGCCGCCGCGGTCGAGCGCTGGGAGGAGCTCAGCGCCGGCGATCGCGTCGCCCTCTGGGCGCACATCCGCCGCTTCTTCGTCGACGACAAGCTCCGGCAGGGCCGCCGCGTCGAGGTCGGCTGGCGAGCGATCCGCGAGCTCGCGCTCTTCCCGACGATCGACGGCCGCCACCTCAGCGTCGCCGCCCTCGAGGCCGTCGGCCGCGGCAACCGACCGCTGCGCTGGATGAGCTACGCGCCTGCGGACGCCGCCTCGGCGCCGGACGCCGAGCTGCGCAAGCGGCCGATCCTTCACCTCGACGAGGATCACCGCGCCTGCCTCGGCGCCCTCTTCGAGCTCGAGTGCT
The DNA here is from genome assembly GCA_020431135.1 of Myxococcales bacterium. Classification (GTDB taxonomy): domain Bacteria; phylum Myxococcota_A; class Polyangia; order Nannocystales; family Nannocystaceae; genus JADJRG01. The sequence continues at coordinate 4,093 of JAGQIT010000819.1, forward strand.
ACGACCAGGGCTGGGCGCGCACTCGGGCCCTCGCGGCCGAGCTCGCCGACGCTCCGAAGCTCGACCGCGGGCCGCCGGAGGGCGCCCTCGTCGATCGCCGGAGCACGGCCTCGGGCGCCCTCGACTGCGTGCTCTGGCTCCCCGAGGCGCGCGGCGACGACCTCACCGTCGACTTCGGCGTCGACGGTCGGGTGATCTGCAGCGCCCCCGCGTCGCCGCGCCTCGCCTGCGCGGGGATCGTCCGCGGCGTCGATCCGGCGGCCGCGAGCGCCGAGGGCCCGGGCCTCTCCCCGCACCAGTGGCGGAGCCTCGAGAAGCAGGTCGCCGGGCTCTACGAGTCGCTGTGCGCCAAGCTGCAGTCGGGGCGCCTCGCCGCCAGCCAACGACCGGTCGCGCTGCGCTACCTCAAGGCGGCCGCCGTCGCCCTCGCTCACGCCGACCGCGAGGGCGAGGGCAACCGCACCCTGAGCCGCCTCCGCGATCGCATCGACGCGCTCCTGCCGAGCTGGGTGGACGACGACGCGCCCCCCCGGCGCGCCCCCAAGAGCGCCGCGAGCCCGCGCGAGCCGACGCCGGAGGCCGCCCGCTGGACCCCCAACACCGCGCCCGCACCGACGACCCGCGCCGCGCTCCTCACCGACGACGAGCCCACCCAAGTCGAGCCCGCGCCCGTCGCTGACGTCGCGGCGGTTCTCGAGATCGACGCGACCGACGACGAGGCCGAGGCCGCGCTCCTCCGCGCCCTGGCCATCCAGCTCCGCCTCGCCCGCTCGCGCCGCTCCGACCTCCTGAGCGAGCTCAACCTCAGCCGCCTGGTGATGGGCGAGCGCCGCGGCGACGCCGTGGCGACGCCGAGCGAGCGCGGCGTCGTCATCAACCGCCGCCACCCCCTCGTCCGCCTCGCCCTCGCCAGCGGCGGCCGCGAGCCGGTGGTCCTCGGCGCCCTCGCGTCGGCGATCTACACCGTGATTAATTGGCAGGCCGAGGCGATCGTCGACGACGACGAGCGCGCCTTCCTCGGCGCCCTCGCGGCGTGCTTCGGCGCCGCGTCGACGCCCTCGTCGACCGCGACCTAGCGCCGTCGACCCGCGCGTGGCGAGCCCGTTCGCCGTCATCGAACGCGACTGCTCGTCGTCGACGACGACGGGCGAGCCCTTCGAGCCGCCGTCGATCGACACCTCGCGCGTCTGCACATCCTCGACGACGAGCGAGCCCTTCGAGCCTCCATCGATCGCCACCTCGCGCGTCGAGCTCTCCGCGAGAGCGTCGACCCGTGACGCGTCCGCCTGCGCGAATCCGCGCAGACGGACGCGCGATCATTTTACTTGAACACGTTCAATGAACACGTACACTCAGTCTCCAAGAGGCCACAGCTGCCCGCCAAAGCCCCATATCTCCTGGTCACCGCGCTCTTCGCCGCCGCCGTCGGCCTCAGCGGCGTCGCTTCGCTCGCGCAGCTCGATCCGATCCCCGCGACCTTCGCTCGCCTCGGCCTGCCGCTGTCGCTGGCCGTCGCCCTCGGGGCGTGCAAGCTCGCCGGCGCCATCGCCCTCTTCGTCCCCGGGCGGCCGCGGCTGCGCGAGTGGGCCTACGCCGGCCTCACCTTCGATCTCGCCGGCGCCGTCCTCCTCCACCTCGCCGCGGGCGACGGCCTCGCCGAGACCCAGGCCCCGGCGCTCCTCACCGTCCTCGGCCTCGTCAGCTACGCGCTCTACCGCCGCAGCGACGCGGCCTCGCTCCCCCTCGCCGCCGCGGGGGCACACGCGTGACCCCGCCCCGCCGCAGCGAGCAGAAGCTGGCGACGCGGGCCCAGATCCGCGACGCCGCCCGGGCGCGCTTCGTCGAGGTCGGCTACGAAGGGACGACGATCCGCGACGTCGCCAGGGCGGCCGGCGTCTCCGTCGGCTCGGTCCACGTCCACTTCAAGGACAAGCGGGCGCTCCTCTTCGCCTGCTTCTACGAGGGGATCCGCGGCGCCGTCGCGGAGATCTGGGCGACGATCGACCGCGACGCCCCGCTCCTCGACCAGCTCGCCCGCTGCGGCCGCGTCCTCTACCGCGCCTACGCCGAGCACCCCGAGCTGTCGCGGGTGATGTTCCGCGAGAGCCTCTTCCCCGCCCCCGGCGAGGACGACGACAACCTCGAGCCCTTCCTCGTCGGCGTCGCCGAGCTCCACCGCGCGGCCCTGGCCCGCGGCGAGCTCGAGCGCCTGCCGCAGGGGGGCATGCTCGCCGCCCGGGCCTTCTTCGCCGTCTACATCGCCGTTCTCATCGCCGGCCTCAGCGGCCACCTCGGGCCCTGCGACGACGCCGACGCGGCCGCCGAGCGCTGGGCCGCCGAGCTCCGTGACCTCGTCGAGCTCCAGCTCCGGGGCCTCGGCCTGCGCACCTCTTGATCTCCCACGACCTGTCCAAAGGGGCTAGTCCATGACACGCGTACTCATCGTCGGCGCCGGCATCGGCGGCCTCACCGCGGCGATCACCCTGCGCCGCCTCGGCGTCGAGGTCGGGCTCGTCGAGCGCGCCCCGAACTTCCGCGCCCTCGGGGCGGGGATCACCATCCAGCCCAACGCCAACGCGATCTTCGCCGCCCTCGGCGTCGACCTCGGCCGCGACAACGTCTTCCCGATGGGAAAGGTCGCGATGCTCGGCGCCGGCGGCCGCACGCTCGTCTCCGGGGACCCGGTCCACGACGGCTACGCGTTCCCCTCCTACAACATCCGTCGACCCGACCTCCATGAGGCGCTGCTCGCCGCGCTCGACGGCGTCGAGCTCCGCCTCGGCGTCGAGGTCGTCGGCGCCCGCGAGCTGGCCGGCGACGGCGTCGAGATCGAGCTCGCCGACGGCGACCGCGAGCGCTGGGACCTGGTCATCGCCGCTGACGGCATCCGCTCGTCCCTGCGGGCGCTGACCGTCCCCCCCGAGCGCTGCCGCCTGCGCTACGCCGGTCAGACCTGCTGGCGCTTCGTCGTCGACGCCCCCGAGCTCGTCCCCGAGGTGACGATCGAGCGCTGGCTGCCGGGTCGAAGGGTCGGCGTGGTCCCGCTGTCGCGCGGCGGCGTCTACGTCTACATCGTCGAGAGCGCGCCGCAGGGCACACCTGGCCCAGGGACCAGCGAGGTCGCCTACGTCCGCGAGCGCTTCGCTGGCGTCGACGCGCGCCTCGACACGCTCCTCGATCGCGTCGCCGCGGCCGGCGACGTCCACATCCACCACGGCGATCTCATCGACCAGGTCCACATCGACTACGGCCGCGGGCGGCTCCTCCTCCTCGGCGACGCCGCGCACGCGATGACCCCGAACATGGGCCAGGGCGCGGCGATGGCCATCGAAGACGCCGGCGCCCTCGGGCTCCTCTGGGGGGAGGTCAGCCTCGACGCGCTGCCGGAGGCGATGAGGGCGGCCCGCGAGCCCCGCGTCGCCGCGACCCACCGGCGATCCTGGCAGATCGGACAGGTCGCGCATTGGCGCGGTCGCGTCCGCTGCGCGCTCCGTGACCTCGCGCTCCGCCTGACCCCGCAGGCCGTCATGGATCGCGGCGTCGACCAGACGTGGGCCCCCGGGATCGCCCTCGGCGAGCAGCTCCGCGACAAGCTCGGCCGCCGCGACGCGCTCCGGAAGGTCGCCTGAGCGGGCGTCCGTGGCTGGAACTACGGCGCCACGCGGGCGTATGCTGGGCGCCGCAGGTGACCCCGTTGAACGCCCCCTACCGACTCCTCGACCCATGCCTCCCTGAGGGCGCGGACGACCGCCTCCTCGAGCTGATCCGCGGCTTCGGCGACTACGGCATGTACGTCCAGGCGCCGATCTCGACGGGGATCGGCGCCGGGCTCGTGCGCCGGCACGACGCCCTGATGAACTACGTGAAGCGGCGCTACGCCGCGGGCAAGGTCGAGCCGATGGACGCCCTCGCGGCGCGGACGAACCTCTTCCGCGGCGTCCTCGCGGAGGGCGCGGCCGTCCACGTCGACGGCGTCGACGCGCTCCTCTACAACCACGAGCCCTTCCTCTCGGCGGCGCGCGAGCTCAGCGGCCTGCCGGTCGTCGTCCCCGACATGCTCTACGTCAACTTCCTGGTCCCGGGGCAGGAGCTGGCGCTGCACACCGACACGCCGGAGTACCGCGGCCTGTCGAAGGCGACGGTGCCGGAGTGGCTGCTCGTCGTCATGCACCACAGCGGCCTCTTCGAGGGCTGGCGCGTGCGGATCGCCGGCGGCGTCACCTTCCTCCGGCCGCCGGACGAGGGCGGCGCCTTCGTCCTCTACCCCGAGGGACCGCAGGGCCCCGCGCGCCGCGTCGGCCTCCGCCACAACACGAGCGTGCTCCTCGACGCCGACGCGCTCTTCCACGGCGTCGAGCGGGTCGGAGGGTCCGACGCCCCGGCGCCGCCGATCACCCCGGGGATGACCCTGCGCGCGCTCGACGACGACACCTGGGAGGTCCGCAGCGGCGAGCGCCGCGTGACCACCTATCGCTGGGGCGAGCTGCGCCTGTCGATCCAGTGGAAGGCCCACTGCTTCGCCGACGAGGCCGCCCGCGCGCGCTTCGTCGACCACACCGACGATCTGTCCCTCGAAGCAGTCGTCGATCGCCTCGTCGAGGATCTCCGCGAGCGCGGGGCGCTCGCCGGCGAGCGACCTGACGACACGGCTCTGGCGATCCTGATGATCGAGACGTACATCGACTTCCCCGCGGCGCTGCTCTGACGGCCCGAGGCCTCACTCCTCGACGAGGCGGTGGCTGGCGCTGGCGTCGAGCTCGAGGCCGTAGATCTGCTTGAGCGCGTCGATCCGGGCGATCGCCTCGGCGCCGAAGGGGCTGCGCCCGTCGAAGGCGTGGAGGACGATCCCCTCGATGAGGTCGCCGAGGCTGATCTCGTAGAGCTCGGCGAGCCCCTTGAGCACCTTGAGGATCCGCTTCTCGATCCGCACGCCGGTCTGCACGCGCTCGACGCGGATCGCCGCCGCGACGGGCTCGACTCGACCGCCGGCCTGGCGGCCCCTCGCCGTCTTCTTCGCGGCTCTCTTCTTGGCGGTCGCCTTCTTCGCG
>JAGQIT010000820.1:0-2285 GCA_020431135.1 Myxococcales bacterium
GTGGCGAAGCCCCCGAGGGCGAGGCCGCCCTTGTCGACCGCCGTCCAGATCCCGGTGAAGATCCCCTCGCGGCTGCGCCCCGACGCCCGGCGATCGAGGGCGATGGTGTCGGGGAGCATCGAGTAGGGGAAGAGCTGGGTCGCGGCGTAGGCGACCCCCATGACGCCGACGACCGACGCGGCGACGGCCAGCGACATCCCCGCGCTCCACCACAGGCTCAGCGCGCCGGCGGTGAAGAGGACGAGGGCGAGGCTGAAGCAGCGCTCCTTGCCGAGGCGGCGCGACAGCGCGAGCCACAGCGGCATGGTCACGATCGCCGGCAGCATCAGCGCGAGGAAGAGGAGCGTCACGGTCTCCTCGCCGCCGCCGACGATGTACTCGGCGAAGTAGGCGACGGTCGCCAGGAGGCTGCCGACGGCGCAGAGCTGGAGGGCGTAGGCGCCGACGAGCACGCGGAAGGGGCGGTTTCGCAGCGCCGCGGCGATCTGCTGGAGGAGCCGGGGCCCGCGCTCAGGGGCGTCGTCGACCGTGAAGCGGGCGCGCCGGGTCCCCCAAAACGAGCCGACCATCGCCAGCATGCACAGCGCGGCGATCGCCCAGGACATCGCCGAGTAGCCGGAACGGCCGCCGCCGACCGCCTTGATCACCATCGGCGCTCCGGCGCCGGCGATGAGGATGCCGAGGGTCATCAGGGCCATGCGGTAGGCCATCAGCCGCGTGGTCTCGTGGTAGTCGTCGGTCATCTCCGCCGGCATGGCGATGTACGGGACCTGAAAGACCGTGAAGGCGGTCGCGCACAGGGTGTACATCACCATCGTGAAGGCGAAGGCCGCGCCCGCGCCGAGCTCCGGGGCGCTGAAGAGGAAGCCGAAGAACACCGGCAGGGTCAGGCCGCCGGCGAGGAGGTAGGGGCGGCGGCGACCCCAGCGGCTGCGCGTGCGGTCGCTGATGCTCCCCATCAGCGGGTCGCTGACGACGTCCCACATCCGCGGGATGAAGATCGCCAGGCCGGCGAGGCCCGCCCCGATCCCGAGGACGTCGGTCATGTAGTAGAGGAGCAGGAGCCCCGGGACCGTCGCGTACATCCCCGTGCCCATCGAGCCGAGCCCGTAGCCGAGGGCGACGGAGCGGGGGAGGGGCGCGGCCATCCCCGCCAGCGTGCCACAAAGCGCGCCGCGGCGGTGAGCGGACGCAAGTGGCGGCGTCGCTGGGGTCGCGCTCGGCGACCTCTCGTGACCCGGCGAGAACTCGCTCCAGAGGGCCGCTGCGGCGGCTCCGCGGCCCCTCGCTGTGTCGGCGAGCGCCGCCGCCGAGGGCGTTGGAGGGCCTCCGCGAGGGGGGTATCATCCGCCACGCATGACTGTCGACGTCCGCCTCCCGCTCTTCGCCGCCGCCCTCCTCCTCGCCGCATGCAGCGGCGGCGCCAAGCCGGCGGCCAAGGAGGCGCCGGCCGACGCGGCGGACAAGGGCGACGCGGACAAGGGCGACGCGGACAAGGGCGACGCGGACAAGGGCGACGCGGACAAGGGCGACGCGGGCAAGGGCGACGCTGGCAAGCCGGAGACCTACGCGGTCAAGACGGGCAAGGAGGACGCGAAGGCGCTGATCCGCGACGGCGAGGTCCACTTCGCCGGCCTCACGAAGCTCACCTACGGGGGCGAGAACGCCGAGGCCTACTACAGCTTCGACGAGTCCAAGCTGATCCTCCAGTCGACCCGCGGCGGCCGCGAGTGCGACCAGATCTACGTCCTCGACCTCGCCGACGGCATGGCCAACATGGTGTCGACCGGCAAGGGTCGGACGACCTGCGCCTACTTCCTCCCCGGCGACGAGAGGATCCTCTACGCCTCGACCCACGCCGCCGACGACGGCTGCCTGCCGCCGCCCGATCGCTCGCACGGCTACGTCTGGAAGCTCTACGACGAGTTCGACATCTACGTCGCCGACGCCGACGGCCGAAACCCGACGGTGCTCAGCGCGAGCCCCGGCTACGACGCCGAGGCGACCGTCTCGCCGCAGGGCGATCGGATCGTCTTCACGTCGACCCGCGACGGCGACCCCGAGATCTACTCGATGGCGCTCGACGGCTCCGACGTCAAGCGCCTGACCAACACGCCGGGCTACGACGGCGGCCCCTTCTTCTCGCCCGACGGGACGAAGATCATCTACCGCGCCAACCACCCGGAGGGCGACGAGGAGCTCGCCAAGTACGAGGAGATCCGCAAGGAGGGCCTCGTCCGCCCGACCCGCCTCGAGCTCTTCGTCATGGACGCCGACGGCCAGAA
>JAGQIT010000820.1:2345-3733 GCA_020431135.1 Myxococcales bacterium
GTGATCTTCGCGTCGAACATGAACGACTGGATGGGCCGCAACTTCGACCTCTACATGATCGGCCTCGACGGCGAGGGCCTCGAGCAGATCACCCGCGAGGAGAGCTTCGACGGCTTCCCGATGTTCTCGCGCGACGGCAAGCACCTGGTCTTCGCGTCGAACCGCGGGGCCGAGAAGCCCGGCGACACCAACGTCTTCCTCGCCGAGTGGAAGGACTGAGCCGCGGCCGGGCGGCTGGGCGCGGCGGGGCGCGGCGGGGCGCGACGGAGCGCAGGGACGCGCCGCTGACGTACGAAGCGCTACGTCAGCGACAGCGCGGTGAATGTGCGCCCTGTGATAGCGTCGGCCTGTGCCCCGCTCCCGTGCATTCCTCCTCTCGGCGCTGATCGTCGGCTGCGCTGGCGACGACGGCGTCGCCTCGGACAGCGACTCGAGCGCCAGCAGCGGCGACGCCTCGACCTCGACCACGGGGTCGACCACGGGGATGTCCGATGGGACAGGTTCCACCGGTGCGACCGACGACTCGGGCTCGACCTCGGGCTCGACCTCGACTACGGACGCGGGCTCGACCTCGACTACGGACGCGGGCTCGACCTCCGACGAGACGTCGACGACCGCAGACACCGACGCGACCACGACCGGCGACGGCGGGATCGCCCCGGACTTCGGCCTCCTCGACGTCAACGAGAGCTCCGCGTCCTTCGACGAGGTCGTGTCGCCGCGCGACTACCTCGAGAAAGTCTCGGGCTGGTACTTCGCCCACGCGACGTGAGGCTACTGCCGGAGCCAGTTTGGCCTCCTGGACACGATGCAGGGCGAGCTCGACGGCGAGGTCCCGGACCTCGGGATCCACCTCCTCGGGGTCAACGGCGCCGGCCATGAGTCGGGCGTGCCGGCGATGATCGAGGGCCGCGTGATCCCGCTGCTGCAGGACACCGTCGAGGACGACGTCTGGGGCTCGTGGGCCGTCGTCTACCGCGACGTCGTCGTCCTCGACCGCGACAACGCCCCGGCCGGCGTCTTCAACCTCACCGAGAACGACCTCAGCAACATGGCGGACTACACCGCCCTCAAGACGATGCTCATCGACGCGGCCGCGCGCTGATGAGAACAGGAGAGCGCCCGCCGCGGAGCCCCGCGGCGAGCGCTCTAGCGCGGGCGTCGTCGACTAGCCGGTGGTGTCGGCGGTCGTGCTGGCGTCGGTGGTCGAGCTGGCGTCGGTGGTCGAGCTGCTCGCGCTGGCGTCGGTGGTCGAGCTGCTCGAGCTAGCCTCGGTGGTCGAGGTCTCGGGCGCGACCCCGTCGACGCCGTCGCAGTTCTGGTCGATGTTGTCGCCCTCGGGATCGTCGGCGCCCGGGTGGATGTCGGCGTTGTTGTCGTCGCAGTCG
>JAGQIT010000821.1 GCA_020431135.1 Myxococcales bacterium
GCCGCGTCGAACGGCGACGGCGGCCGCCCCCGCGTTGGGGACGACCGCCGAAGAGCGTCGTCGACGTCGCTAGGCTAGCCGCAGACGGCGCCCATGATCCCGTTCTGGCCGACCTCGCCGGGCATGCAGGTGCCGCCGTCGCAGTCGGCGTCGGAGAGGCACTCGCCGCAGACGCCGACGGGGATGATGCCCATCACGAGGACGGTGCCGCACATCCCGGACATGCAGGCGTCGTTGCCGTCGGCGGCGGTCGGGCACAGCTCGTTGTTCGGCACCGAGCCAGGCTCGACGCAGGCCTTGTAGCCGCTGAGCGCCATGAAGTCGAAGGTCGGCGAGCAGATGTTCTTGCCCTCGCAGTCGCCCGAGTCGCCGCACTCGCCGCAGGTCGACGGGAGGAAGCCGCCGGCCATGACGACCTCGTCGCAGATGAGGCCCTCGGCGCACGACTCCTGCGACTCGCAGGTCGTGCCGATGCCGCCTTGGGTGCACTTCGCCTGCATCGAGCCGGCGTCGAGGGAGCAGGAGATGCCGTTGCCGGCGTCGATGCAGTCCTGGTCTGAGCTGCACTCGGAGCAGACGCTGCCGAACATCGTCGTGTAGCAGTGCATCGACTCGCAGTCGGCGTCGGAGTCGCACTGCGAGCCGTTGGGCAGGGAGCCGCCGCCGGTCGTGCTGCCGGAGGTGCTGAGGAAGCCGGCCGAGGCGTCGGTGGTCTCCGGGGCGGTCGTCGAGCCGCCGGTCGAGGTCGAGCTCGTGCTGTCGGTGGCGCCGCTCGTCGAGGTGTTGCCGTCGGTCGCGTCGGTGGTCGACGAGGTGTCGCCGTCGGTGGCGCTCTCACCCGGCGGATCGTCTCCGCGGCAGCCGCCGAGAACGACGGCGAGGGTGGCGAGGGTGGCGAGGGTCTTCTTCAAGTTCATCCAATTCATGGTCGGCTACCTGGTCGAGAGCGCGGCCATCATGGCGCGTGCGGTCGGCCCGTGTCCAGGCGACGGCGCGCGGCGGCTGCGTCTCGTACGGGCCGGCGCGGCGGCCTCGAAGCTCGCCGCGACGCCGGTCTGCGCCGCGGTCTCTCGTCGGCGAGCTGCGGATCGACGAGCCTGGGCGAGGCGGCCGTGTCGGCCCGAGACCACAGGACGCGCCCTCGCGGGGGGTGAGGGCCCGCGGCGTGCGCTGGCGCGGAGCGACGGTCGCGGTCGCGGGGCGGGGGATCGCCTGCGCCGACGTCGAGGCTAGGCGTGCGACTGTCGAAGCGCGTGTGGATGGCGGTCACCGCGCAGGTGGGCTCCGGTCGAGTCGGAGGCGCCGGTACCTGGATACGCGGCGGAGCGACGAGCGCTCGGAGGACGACCGGCACCGCCAGATCCAGATCTAGCTCCGCATCATCCGTCGCGTGAAGACCCCTGCAGGTTCTCCGACGAATACGCGGAGCGCATCAGCGGGCGCTGCGGCTTGAAGAGCGGCGCTCGGATCGAGCATTGTCGCTCTACGGAGTGACGCTGACACCTGCGCGGGGATCACAATTGCGACGTGACCGTGCGCGAGCTCGACGGGCGCCCATGCAAGCCACGACGATCCTCTCCAAGGCCCTCGCTGCCGCCCTCTCTCTGATCGTCGTCGCGGCGCTCGGGTGTCAGGCGCGCGGCGGCCCGGAGGCGCTCTCGGACTCCGACTCGGAGGCGTCGACCAGCGGCGGACCGACGACCCTCGGGACGACGACGTCGACCGTGACGACGGCGGCGTCGATGACCGGCGGCGTGTCGATGGGGACCGACACGTCGGCGACCAGCGACGGCCTGTGCGACAACGACGGCGTCTGCGACGAGGACGCGGGCGAGAACCTCGCCAATTGCCTCCACGACTGCGCGACCTGTGACGTCGACGGCGTCTGCGATGAGACCCACGAGACGCCCGCGGTCTGCCCCGCGGACTGCTCGGCGACGGCCTGCGAGCTCGACGGCGTGCTCGATCGGCTGCACGAGCAGTGCGACGACAACAACCGCGCCAACAACGACGCCTGCACGGCGACCTGCTCCCTCAACGTCTGCGGCGACGGCTTCCTCAACGAGGACGAGGGGAGCGCGGAGGAGTGCGACGACGGCGACCTCGACGACGGCGACGGCTGCGACCACCTCTGCGTCCGCGAGCGCCACACGGTCTTCGTCACGAGCGAGAGCTACAGGGGCTCGATGGCGCCGGCGATCGGCGACCTCGTCGGCCTCGAGCTGGCGGACGCCCACTGCGACGAGCTCGCCGCGAGCGCGGATCTCCCGGGGTCGTACCGGGCCTGGCTGAGCGCGGGCGCCGGATCCCCCGGCGATCGCTTCGGCTTCCCGGAGGGCTTCGCCGGGCGCTTCGAGACGACGACGGGGGAGGTCGTGGCCGACGGCTGGGAGCAGCTGACGAGCGGCGCCCTCGCGCACGGGATCGATCGCGACGAGAGCGGCGCCCTGGTCGACGCGACGCCGGTGTGGACCAACACGACGATCGGCGGCGCGGCCACGGGCGCCGACGACTGCGACGGGTGGACCTCCGGCGATGTGCAGGCGGCGGGCGCCCACGGGACCTCGGGGGAGGTCGACGGCGGCTGGACGGCCGGCGGCGTCCTGCCGTGCAGCCTGCTCTCGCGCCTCTACTGCGTCCAGGTCGCGGAGTAGCGCCGCCCTCGAGTCAGCGCCGCGGCGGGCGGATGTTCACGGGCCACAGCTGGCTGCTCGTGTCGAAGAAGCGGGCGGCGATCTCGTAGACCAGCTCCGCCCGCGTGCCGACCTCGAAGAGGCGCATGATCTCCTTGACGTAGCCGTCGACCGTCGAGCGCGAGAGCCCGGACACGGGGACGATCTCGCGGTTCGTCAGCCCCTGCATGAGGCCGAGGGCGGTCGCCCGATGGCGGGGCTTGAGGCCCATCGCCTGGACGAGCTGCTCGGCGAGGCAGGGGCGCTCGAGGGCGGCCCGGCGCGCGAAGATGTAGACGACGTCGCCGTCGTCGCGGCCGCCGCCGTAGGGAAGCGCGAGGCGATCCCAGCCGCGCTCCGCGTCGGCCTGCGGATCGCACGCGTAGGCCAGCCACGGCGGCCCCTCGGGGTAGGCGACGCGGCACGCCGCGTTGGCCATCAGGAAGATCCCCGAGCGCGTGTACGCGAAGACCGGCGCCTGCGAGCGCGTGACGTCGCGGAGGAACCACAGGGGCTCGCCGAAGGCCGGGGCGATCGTATGCCACGCCCGCAGGCCGTCGGCGAGGACGCGCATCAGCGCCTCCATGGCGCGCTGGTCGTCGATCGTGAAGAAGCGGGCGTCGGCGGTCTCGAAGGCGCCGCACCAGCCGAGCCACTCGCCGTCGCCCTCGGTGAGGATGACGCGGAGGTTGTCCGAGAAGCCGAGCGGATCGAGGAAGGTCTGGCGAAAGAGCCGCCAGCGCGCCGCGTCGCCGGCGAGGTCGGCCCCCATGACCGCCTCGTTGCTCGTCACCCAGGCCCCGTCGTTGTCAGCGGTGGCGAGGAAGACCGGATCGACGATCAGGCGCTCTTGAATGAAGGGAGTCGCCAGGACCTTCGTGAGCTCGACGCCGTGGAACGCACCGACGACGCACTGCCCCTTGCCCTGCTCGGGGACGCAGTAGAGCGCCGTCGGGCGGCCGCGCAGCAGGGCGGACATCGCCTGGCAGGCGAGGGCGGGGAAGTCGTCGACGCGACCCCATGTCGTGAGGTGCTGATACGCCGCGTGGAGCAGCGCGAGGCGCTCGTCCGGCAGCGAGTCAGGGCATTCCACAGCCGCGAAAATTACCACTGGTGCGGGCGCGGGACTAGCCGCCTGCGGCAGGAGCCCCGCGCCTCCGGTAGAGCAGCGTTTCATCCGCGCGATCGAGGCCGACGATTGCCACTACACGCGGCCTCTGCCACCGGCGTTGGAGGCTGTCGCCTAGACTGGACAGCGGTCGTCGCGGCCTACCTGGATCCGCCGCGCGAGCCAATCCCCCTGTTTGGGGGAATGGTCGAATTCCGCGGCCTAGCCTAGCGTAGTCGGGCAGCTCGGGGACCCGGCGCGGCGCTCCAGTGAGGGGTCAGCGTCGCTGTGCGCAGTCATGCGCGCGGGTCCGCGGCCTGTGTGTGCATTCGCGTCGCCTGGCGGCGGCGCGGCTTCTGACAGGAGAGAACGCAATGAACTCGAATCAACACACCGTCAATCGTCCGTCGCTCCGCTCTGGCCTCGTCGCGCTCGCCGTCCTCGGGGCTGTCCTCGCGGCCTGCTCCGCCAACGGCGAGGGCGACCTCGGCGGGGAGAACGCGCCCGCGCTCGTCTATCCCTTCGCGGTCGAGCACGCGATCACCCAGAGCCCGGCCGACCACAAATATACGGATCACGAGAACTGGGACGTCGACTGCTACGACGGCGAGGAGCTCCGGGCGCCGGTCTCGGGCCTCGTCGTCAAGGCCGTCCACAGCGCCACGGGCTACGGCAACAGCATCGGCATCGAGGTCCCCGGCTGGGGGACGATGCACCTCAACCACCTCCACTCGATCGACGTCGCCGAGGGCTGCTGGGTCGAGGCCTCGGAGGTCATCGGCAAGTGCGGGAAGACGGGCAACGTGACCCCGCTCGGCGGCGGCGACGGCTCGCACCTCGACGTCTACGCGGTCAGCCTCGGCGGTCAGAACATCAACCTGCCGTCGCCGGCGCTGTGGCCGATGGGGCCGGATCTCGGCCCGGCCAAGTGCGGAGAGGGCGGCGGGAGCTGCGGCTGCGAGGGCAGCCTCGACGTCGCCGAGGTCGACGGCGACCAGCTCGTCGTCGCCGGGTCGCTGCACTGCGACAGCGGGATCGACAAGTGGAGCGTCGTCGTCCATGAGACGACCGTCCACAGCGGCTACCCGAACGGCGACTCGGTCGACTTCTACGAGACGATCGACCTCGGAAAATTCGGCCTCGAGGACGGCAGCAACGCGGTCGGCCTGTGGGCGCGCCCGAGCGACGCCGACGCCTGCCTCCTCGACGACGCCGGCGTGATCCTCATGGGCGGCGACACGGGCGACACGGGCGACACGGGCGACGGCTGCGTCGTCGACCGCACGACCTGCTACCTCGGCGACGTCTACGAGTGGGACTCGTGCGGCGATCTCGGCGACCTCGTCGACAGCTGCGACGGCGCCGCGGTCTGCGTCCAGGTGTCGCCGACGACGGCCGCCTGCGAGGTGCCGCCGGACACCTGCAACGGCGTCGAGCTCGACCCGGGGGAGGCCTGCGACGGCCTCGCGCTCGGCGGCGCGACCTGCCAGAGCGAGGGCTTCGACCACGGGACGATCGCCTGCACCGGCGTGTGTACGCTCGACACCAGCGCCTGCTGCCACGCCGACGTCGCCTACCAGTGCCAGGGCGGCGACGTCTACTACAGGGACTCGTGCGGCGACTTCGGCGGCCTCAAGCAGGCGTGCGGCAACGGCGAGATCTGCGTCAACACCTCGCAGACGACCGCCGAGTGCTCGAAGACCTGCGGCAACGGCGAGCTCGATCCGGGGGAGGACTGCGACGGCGGCGATCTCGGCGGCGCGACCTGCCTGAGCCTCGGCTACAGCGGCGGCTCGCTGAGCTGCACCAACAGCTGCGCCTACAACGAGGGCGCCTGCGAGTCGTGCGGCGCGTCGACCTACTGGACGCCGACGCCGACCTCGCAGACCGACAACGTCGGCCAGCAGAGCAACGCGACGATCCTGGAGCCGATCACGATGGAGGTCCGCGAGGACGGCCCCGGGATCGAGTTCCGCGTGTGCAAGCAGAACGGCGCGTTCATGAACGACGTCAAGGTGAGCATCCGCGACAGCAACGGCGGCGCGCAGAAGCTCGTCGACGAACTCGCCACGCAGGGCAAGGCGTGCTCGAGCTGGACGCCGCTGAGCAACGACAACGGCTACAGCGAGGGGGAGAAGTTCGTCGGCGAGTGGAGCCTCGTGTCGCCCTCCTACATCGCCGACTCCTGGCCGCAGTGGGCCTCGTGCGCCGTCAACGGCGATCCAGGGGGCACCTGCTGGAACGGCAGCGGCCTGTCGATGACGCGGACCTGCAAGGAGTAGGTGTCCGCGCGGCGCCCCGGTCCCCCGCCTCGGACGGGGGAGCGGGGCGCAGTCACAGCGCGCGGGGCTCTCGGTCGCGGCCCCTCCTGTCAGACGGCGAGGGAGCCCCGCGCGCTCGGGGGCCCAGGGAGGCCGCCTCGGCCCGCTGCTCGGCGGTCCGCGGCGGCCTTCAGGCGTCGGCCGTCGCGGCGCCCGTCGGCACGCGGATGAAGAAGGTGGAGCCGACGCCTAGCTCGCTGATCACGGCGATCGACCCGCCGAGGAGCTCGCAGAAGCCGCGGACGACCGCGAGGCTGACGCCGGAGCCCTCGAAGGCGCGCGTCGTCGAGTCGTCGGCCTGGCGGAAGGCCTCGAAGATCCGCTCCTGCGCGGCCTCTGGGATGCCGATGCCGGTGTCCTCGACGACGACGCGGAGCCAGCCGACGTCGACGTCGACGCGGCAGGTCACGCGCCCGTGCGCGGTGAAGCGGCAGGCGTTGTCGAGGACGCTGAAGAGGGCGTAGCGGAGCATGAAGGCGTCGGTGACCAGCGTCGGCGGCAGGGCGTCGGCGCCGACGATCTCGAGCGCGACGCCCTCGGCGAGCGCCTCGCGGCACTCGCCGACGACCTCCGTGAGGAGCGCGCGGACGTCGACCTCGCCGAGCGTCGGCGCGGCGTCGCCGGTCTCGAGGCGCGACAGCTCGAGGACGCTGGTCAGGGTGCGGACGAGGCGGGTGGCGCCCTCGCGGATCCGCTCGAGGTCCTCGTCGGCGCTGTCGAGGTCGCCGTCCTCGATGCTCTCGGCGATCAGGTCGGTGTAGCCGAGCACGGCGTTGAGCGGCGTCCGCAGCTCGTGGCTCATCGTCAGGAGGAAGCGCGCCTTGGCCTTGTCGGCGGCGAGCGCCCGATCGAGGGCGCTGTCGAGGCGGCGGTAGAGGCGGGCGTTCTCGACGGAGATCGCGACCTGGCTGGCGAGGTGCTTGAGGAGCGCGACGCGGGGGAGGGTGAAGACGCCGGGCGCCTCGCGGTGCTCGAGGTAGAGGATCCCGAGGATCAGGCCCTTGTGCGAGACCGGCGTGCACAGGATCGACCGGATCCCGCGCTCGCGGATGTAGGGGTCGTCGACGAACTCGCCGTCGGCGAGCGCGTCGTCGAGGATGATGTCCTCGCCGGTGCGCTCGACGAAGAGGACGATCGTCAGGCAGACGCGGCCGGTCGGCGGCGTCGAGCCGAGGATCTCGACGGTGTCGCGGACGAGGTCGCTGTCGGCCTCGATCCGCATGGGCGCGTCGCCCTCGCCGCGGAGGAGGAGCACGCCGCGCTGCGCCCCCGCGTTCTCGAGGATGATCGTCAGCGCCTGCCGGAGCAGGCGCTCGAGGATCAGCTCGCTCGAGATCACGTTGGACGCCCGCAGCAGCGCCGAGAGATCGATCGACTCGCTGAGCGAGCGCGACGAGCTCGGCGTGCTCGCCTCGTGGATCGACGCCTGGGTCGGCCGATCGCGCGCGAGGTAGACCGGGAACTCGTCGGCGAGCGCCCGGACCTTGCGCTCCGCGCCCCAGCGGATGAAGAGGCGGCAGGCGTCGCGCAGGTAGAGGGAGCCGATCCGCTCGGTCCCGGCCGCGAGGGCGCTGCGGGCGGCGATCTCGAACGCGAGCGCCTCGACGAGGAGCGAGCCGGCGGCGTGCGCCGCCTCGACCGCGCGCTCGAAGCAGCGCTGCGCCTGGCCGGGGTCGCCGTCGAGGCGCGCCATGATCCCGTCGACGATCGCCTGGAGGGCCGCGAAGTCGCGCTCGTTGGCGGCGACGAAGCGCCGGAGGTAGCGGCGGATCTCCTTGAGCTCGGCCTTGAAGGTCCGCCGCGTCGCCGCGTCGGCGGCGGCCGCCCGGCGGTCGATCAGGAGCGCGTCGAAGAGGCGGCGGTGGACCGTGAACACCGAGTTCTTGAGCAGCGGCGTCTGGTAGCCCGCGGCCTCGGCGAGCGCCCGCTCGGCGGCCTCGAGGTCGCCGCTGATGAAGGCGATCTGGGCCTCGAAGAGCGCGCAAAGCTCGAGGGCGAGGCTGTTGTTGGAGGCCGCGAGCGCGTCGCGCAGCTCCGGCTCGATCCACGCGCGCACCGGCGCCTGCGGGCCCTCGGCCGGCGCGCGCAGGTGGGCGGTGTAGCGGGCCATCAGCGTCATCGGGGCGATCGTCGCCGAGCGCTCGCCGAAGTAGCGGACGGCGCCGGGGCGCACGCGGTCGACGAACTCGGCGAGCGCCGCCAGCCCCTGACCCTGGGCCCAGCGGAAGATCGACGTGTAGCTCGCCCAGATGTAGGCGCCGTCGAGGTAGCCGATCCCGTACATGCGCTCGTAGACCTGCTCGAGGCGCTCGGCGCTCGCGCGCACCGACTCGCTCCACGGCGTCACGAGGACGCTGACGAAGGCGGCCGCGGTCTCGCAGACCCAGAGGTCGCCGCCGCGGTCGACGAGGGCGAGGGCGAGCTCGCCGTAGCGGCGGGCGTGCTTGCCGATGCCGAAGGCGTAGATCGTGAACATCGCCAGGCCGGCGAGGCCGAGCGCCGCGTAGTCCGAGCGCTGGAGGCGGAAGGCGGCGCGGGCGAGGCGGAGGAGGGTGAGGGTGCCGAGGCGCGGGTCGCTCTGGAGCGCCGACTGCCACATGCGGACGAGGAAGCGCATCGCCAGCTCGTCGGCGGGCCCCGGCGCCTCGGCGGCCGCGAGCGCGTCGGTGTCGAGGCGCCCGAGCTGGAGGTTCACCGCTGCGAACTCGCGGAGCAGGCGCGGCGTCGTCGCGGCCCGCGGGATCTGGTAGCCGAGGTGGCCGAGCGCCGCCCGCGAGGTCTCGAGCATCGCCGCGTAGTCGTGGAGCGAGGCGTCGATCCGCCACTGCGTCGCCAGGAGCTCGACCTCCTCGAGCTCGCCGCGGGCGTGGGCCTGGGCGACGCGGAGGAGCTCGCGCGCCGCCGCGGTGTTGCTGCGCATCTGCTCGACCTCCATCAGCGCCCCGTAGATCGCGAAGGTCAGCCGGTGATAGCGGCGCCACGAGTCGTCGGGGAGGAGGGCGAGCGCCTGCGAGAGGTGGTGCGCCGCGAGCTCCCAGGCGCTGGCCCCACGGGCGCGGCGGCCGGCGCTGAGGTTGTAGCGGGCGAGCTGGAGGCGCTCGTCGCCGTCGTCGAGGAGGTCGACCGCGTGGTTTAGGTGGCCGGTGAGGCTGAAGAGGAGCTCGCCGTCGTCGTCGAGCGCCGCGTCGTCGACCCGGGCGGCGAGGAGGCGCCCGGCCTTGAGGTGGACGCGCGGGCGCACCGTCCCGGGGATCCGGCCGTAGGCGGCCTGCTGGATGCGGTCGTGCTCGAAGCAGTAGCGGGCCGCGCGGAGGAGACCGCGGCCCTCGTCGTCGGCGATCGCCAGGCCCTCCGGGAGGTACTTGTAGGCGTTGCCGAGCGGGCGGACGAGGCCCTTGTGGACCGCCTCGAGGAGCCCCTCGGCGATCGCCAGCGGATCGCGGTCGAGCGACAGGGCGAGGAGCTCGATGCTGAAGTCGTTGCCGATGCAGGCGGCGAGCTCGACGAGCTCGCGCGACGCCGGCGACAGCTCGCCGATCCGCAGCGACAGCAGGAGGCCGACGTCGTCGCTCGTGTCGGCGTCGGCGATCGCCTCGAAGCGCCAGCTCCAGCCGCCGGCCGCGGCGTCGAAGGTGAAGAGCGAGCGCTCG
>JAGQIT010000822.1 GCA_020431135.1 Myxococcales bacterium
CGGCGACGAGGCGGGCGATCGCGGTCTGGCGGATCCGCGCCTCGTTGGCGCCGCCCGACAGGCGCGAGAGCCCGGCGTAGGCGCCGAAGACCAGCGCCCGCAGCTCCTCGGGGGCGTAGACCGACGCGACCTGCGGCCGCTGCTTGGCCCGCGCGTCGATCGTCGTCAGCGTCGCCGCGAAGCGCTCGGTGAAGATCCGCCACTGGCGGTCGAAGGCCTCCTGCTTGTCCTCCTTGGGGTCGAGGGCGTCGAGGAGGCGGGCCGCGCGGGCGCGGAACTGCGGGTTGCTCAGCTCGTCGCCGAAGGTGATCGCCTCGGCGATCAGGGCGACGACCTCGGGCGCGATCGTCCACGCCGCCTTGCCCTCGCCGCGGTCGTTCACCTGGCGGACGACGAAGGCGAAGAAGGCGTCGTGGTCGGCGAAGTTCTCGAGCGCCTGGGCGGCGGCGAGGCGGACCCGCGGGTTGGCGGCCGACAGCGCCGCGAGGCTGCGATCGGGGACGCCGTCGCCCTCGGCGAGCTCCTGGAGGAGCATCAGCAGCATCGCCTTGTCGCGGGTGCGATCGCGCTTGTGATCGAGGAACGACATGAAGACGTCGCGGGCTCGATCGCTGAGCGCGAGGGCGGCGAGGAGGGCGTCGTCGCCGAGGTTGTTGCCCGAGAAGAGGATCGACGCCCCCGAGAGGTCGCCGCAGAGCGCGAGGCCGAGGGCCGCGCCCTGGCGGACCGCGGCGTCGGCGTGCTGGAGGGCGGCCTGGAGGGCGGCGAGGCTCTCGGCGTCGTCCGGGCGGGCGACGCCGGCGAGCGCCTCGATCGCCGCGGCGCGCAGCGACGAGTCCTTGTGCTCGAGGAAGGGCAGGATCGTCGACCTGGCCCCGGGGTCAGCCAGCTCTGCGAGCCCCTTGAGGGCGGCGATGATCCGGTTATGCCACTTGGCCTGGAGCGCCGGGATCTCGGGCTCCTCCTCGCGCAGGACGCCGAGGAGGGCCGGCAGCGCCCGCGGGTCGCCGTGGGTCGCCCGGGCCGCGGCGGCGCGGACGACCACGTCCGCGTGCGGGCTGGCCATCGCCGCGACCAGGGCGTCGTCGGCGTCGTTGACCAGGAGGGCGTCGATCGCCAGGCTGCGGACCTTCTCGTCGTCGTCGCGCGCGGCCTTGGCGAGGAGCTCCTGGACCCCGGGCGCCTTGCGCTTGCTGAGGATGTCGGTCGCGGCGAGGCGCAGGTCCGGGTAGGGCCCGCTGAGCGCGGCCTGGAGCGGCTCCTCGCCGATCCCCTTGGTCCGCTTCATGGCGAACTCGAAGGCCTCGCTGCGGACGCCCGCGTCGGGGTCGGAGAAGAGCTCGAGGAGGAGCTCCCAGGCCCAGCCCTGCTCGATCTGGCCGATGACCTCGCCGAGGACCTCGCGGCGGATGTCGGCGTGGAGCGAGCGCAGGGCGAAGCGCAGCGAGGCCGCGCCGCCGCCGTCGATCTCGAGGTTGAGCACGGCCTTGAAGGCCTCGCTGCGGACCGAGCGCCCGGCGTCGCCGAGCGCCCGCTCGAGGAGGGCGATCGCCGCGGGGTCGTCGGCCTCGCCGTTCTTGCGGTCGTCGCGGAGCTGCTTGACCAGGAGGTCGAGGCCGCGCCGCCGGACGTCCTCGTGCTCGGCGAGGAGGCCGGCCTCGGCGATCGCCAGCGGCTCCGACGACTCGAGCTTGGTCAGGGCGGAGAACGCCGCGTCGCGGACGCTCGCCTCGCCGTCGCGGATCAGCAGGCGGAGGCGGGCGGCGCCGCGCGGGTCGCCGAGCGCCTGCAGCGACTTGCAGACGGCGACGCGGACGTTGCCGTCGCGCTCGCGGCTGAGCTGCAGGAGGGTGCCGAGGGCCCGCGGGTCGCCGAGGAGGGCGAGGCCGCTGGCGCCGGCGAGGCAGGTGTCGAGGGCGCGGCTGGCCATCGCCTCGAGGAGCGGGCGCTTGTCCTCCTCGCTCACCGTCGACGCCGCGACCTTCTTGGCCTTCGGCAGCTTCGCGGCCTTGCCCTCGTTCTCGCCGCGAGCGCGGGCCTCGAGCGCCGAGAGGAGCTTCGTCCGCGCCTTGTCGGCCTCGGCGTCGCTCGCCCCGATCTTGAGCTCGAAGCTCGGCGCCGACGCCGACTCGATCTCGTGGAGGGCGCGGTGGAGCTGGCGGTCGCGGTAGCGCAGCGCCGCCGCGAGCTTGGGCTTGGTCAGGAGGCTGACGTTGAAGGCGACCTTGCGGACGCCGGCGTCGGCGTCGGCGGCGTGGCGCCGGAGCACCGCGAGGACCTCCGGGCGGTCGAGGAAGCCGCGCTGGAAGAAGCGCACCAGCGCCATCCGGCGGATGTCGGCCTGGCTCGAGCGCAGGCCGAGGAGCTCGGCCTGCGGGCTGCTCTCGGCGTGGAGCGCCTCGAGGGCGAGGAGCGCGGCGATGCGGACCTCGCTCGGGTCGTCGCCGAGCGCCTCGATCAGGCGGTCGAGGGCGATGTCGTCGTCCTTGGCGAGGCCGGCGAGCGCCTGGATCGCGACGACGCCGACGTCGCGGCGGCGGACGCCGAGGGCGAGGCGCAGCGGGCCGAGCGAGCGCTCGCCCTCGATGCCGCGCAGCCCCGACAGCGCCGTCAGCCGGACCTTCTCCTCCGACGCGCGCAGGAGGTCGCCGAGCGGGCCCTTCGCCCGCGGGTTGCCGCTCGCGCCGAGGAGCTCGGTGGCGAGGACCTTGAGGGCGTGGTCGCCGTCGTTTTGCGCGAACCACCCGAGGCTGTCGATGGCGACCGCGTCGTTCCACGCGGCGATCTTGCGGATCGCCTTCTCGCGGGCCTTCGGCTCCTTGCGCGCGCGCTCGTTGCGGGCCCAGGCGGCGGCGCCGTGGATCACGTGGACGCGCTCGCCGATCTTGCCGCCGGCGTCGACGGTGTAGACGCGGATCGACTGGTCCTCGCAGGCGATCGCCAGGTGCGGCCGCGCCTTGTGCTCGAACATCGTCAGGCCGCGGACGACGTCGAGGCCCTTGAGGGTCGACGAGCGCCCCTGGCCGCGCGCCCAGATCTTGATCACCTTGTCGCGGCCGCCCGAGTAGGTGCGATCACCTGGCCCGTGGACCATGCAGGTGACGGCCTCGTCGTGGCCGCTGCGGCCGCTGCGGAGCTCGGGGTCGAGGGCGCCGCGGACGTGGGTCAGGAAGATCTTGGCGTCGGTGCCGCCCGAGAGCACGCGGAGCTCCTCCTGCTCGAAGAGCAGGCTGAGGATCGCGCCCTGGTGGACCTGGCGGTGCTCGGAGGCCGCGAACTCCTTCTTGTCCTCGCCGTCGAAGACCGCGAGGGTGCCGCGGGCGCAGCCGACCGCGATCCACTTGCCGCTCGGATCGCTGGCGACGGCGGTCGCCGGCTCGGGGAGCGCGAGGCGCTGGAGGACCTTGCCGCCCTTGCGCTTGACGATCGCCAGGGTGTCGCCGCTGACCACCGCGAGGCGGTCGTCCGCGAGCTCGGCGAGGCCGGCGATCGGCGCGTTGAAGGCGTCGCCGAGCGCCGCGAAGTCGTCGTCCGCCGCCCACGCCCGGTGGTAGACCCGGCGGTCGCTGCCGGCGATGTAGACGTGCATGTCGCCGGTGACGATGAGCGCCTCGCCGCCGCAGGGCAGCGTCGAGAACATCATCTGCCGCTTGTCGACGTTGATCCGGTAGAAGGCGGTCGCCTGGCCCTCGTCGTGGACCGTGACGAAGGCGAGGAGCCCCTCGGCGGCCGTCAGCGCGCGGATGTCCCCGCGATACGTGTAGTAGGTCGTGTCACTCATCAGGCAACCTCCTTCGCCAAGAGGTCGAGGTCGGCGTGGGCCTTGGCGATCCGCGCCAGGGCGACGAGGCAGGCCGAGCGCTCCGAGGCGCCGCGGGAGCCCATGAATTCCTTGAGCAGCGGGGCGACCACGGCCGCGAAGTCGTGGTCTTCGACGGCGAGGTCGCGGATGACCTCGACGAGGCCGAGCTTGGCCTTGCGCGCCGGCAAGGGCCGCTGACGCTGGCCTCGCTTGGCCCGCGCCCGCTCCTCGCCGGTCTTCGCCGGGAGCTTCGCCGGCGGCACCGTGAAGAGCATCCGGCGCAGGAAGTCGCGGAGCGCCTCGGCGCTCGCCGGGAGCTTCTCCGGACGCGCCGGCGCGCCCTTGCCCTCGGGCTGCTCTTCGGGGGTGTTGTCGCCCTTGCCGCGGCGCTGCGGCAGCTTCGGCGGCGTCCACCCGGGCGTCGTCCCGCGGTCGCGGTAGAGCGACCACAGCGTCTTGACGACGAAGGCGCAGACCTGGCGGTCGGGGCTCTCGCTCAGGCGGAAGAGCTCCTCGGGGATCGCCAGCCGCGGGTGCCGGCGGATCAGCTCCATCCCGAGCGCGCGGGCCTGGGCCTGGAGCGACTCGCAGAACGCGTAGACCGCGTCGCCGGTGAGCTTGGCGGCGTCGATCCGGAAGCGCTTGGTGTCGACGTCATCCGGATCGGCGAGGAGCGCCTCGGAGACGAACGCCCGGACCTCGGGGTGCGCCCCCTCGGCGAGGCCGACGAGGTCGAAGAGCGGCGGCGACCAGCGGGCGAGCTCCCAGCGCGCGAAGTCGATCGCGAAGCGCCGCAGGGTCTCGCGCGGGTCGTCGAAGAGCGGCGAGAAGCGCTCCCAGCTGAGGAAGCTCGCCGGGATCTCGGCGCCCGGATCGACCGGCCGATCGGTGAGCTTGAGGCTGATGTCCGGGTGGTGGCGCTTGAGATAGAGGCGGGCGAAGCGGGCGAGCGGCGCGTCGTCCGGGCCCGGCTCGGTCGCCATCTGCCACAGGCGCGCGCAGCCGGCCTCGACCGCGCCCTCGTCGAACTCACGCTCGCCGCCGGCGAGCATCTGGAGGAAGGCGGTCTCGGAGATGATCTTGATCGCCGCGCCCTTGGCGATGAGCTTCTCCGCGGCGACCTGCTTCGAGCCCTTGCGGCCCTCGCCGTAGAGCGGCGAGCCCTCGTCGCCGATCACCAGGTAGTCGAGCTTGGCGGTGACCGACGAGGCGTTGGCGCCCCCCGCCCCGGTGACCTTCTTGGTCGCCTCGGAGCGCTTCATCGTCTTGAGCTTGCCGGTGAAGAGGAAGGACTTGCCGCCGAGGTCGACGGTCGCGTTCTCGGCGCTCGAGGCCGCCTCGCCGCCGCCCTGGGCCTCGCTCGCCGGCGCGAAGTCGGCGGGGAGGAAGGCCTTGATCATGTACTCGGTGGCGAAGTCGTGGTAGCGCGGCTCCGCGCGCTGGACGAGGACCATCAGCCAGTCGAAGCCGAGCTGGTCGGGGGTGAACTTTCGGACATCCCCGAGGAGCTCGAAGGCGAGGTCGGCGAGCGACTCGTCGAACTTGAGGTCGTGGGCCCACTTCGCGCCCTCCTCGGTGAGCGCCTTGACCCACGGGTCGGCCTCCCAGGTCGGGTGGAAGGCGAGCGCGCGCCAGAAGTCGGCGCCGAGGACGTCGGGCTTGACCTTGTCCTCGCGGATCCACTGGATCATCGTCGGCCGCGAGTGCTGGCGCAGGAGGAGGTGGCGCCAGAAGTCGGCGCTGAAGTCGGCGGCCGGGTAGCGCGTGACCGCGTCGAGGGCGAAGGTCGTCGCCCGCCGGCCGATCTCCGGGGCGTCGAGGAGGCGGCGGAAGTAGGCGGCCTTCAGCGACTTGTAGGTGTGGACCTTCGGCAGGAGCTCGGCGGCGAAGTCGACGACCTTCTGGCGGCTGTCGAGGAGGCGGGCGAAGAACCACTCCTCGGTGAGCTCGCGGGCGCCGAAGTGCTTGCGCAGGGCGGCGACGGCGAGGTCGTGGCCGTGGTCGGTGCCGAGGAGGCGACCCCAGGCGTCGAGGCCGACCTCCTTGCGCGGGTCGCGGTCGCCGAGGAGGTCGCCGGCGAGCTTGCGCACCCCCGCGTGGCTGTTGTTGGCCAGGAGGATCAGGCGCTCGAGCGGGAGGTCGCGGGCGTGGGTCCGCGCGTAGTCGGCGGCGTAGGCCCGGGCGTCGTCCGAGGGCGAGTCGAGGAGGCGGAGCACCGCCTCGTGGAGGCCGAGGTCGCGGAACGCCGACTGCTCGAACTTCGGGACATTGCCCAGGAGCCAGATGACGAAGGAGTCGATCGTCGCCGAGCCGACGGCGACGAGGCGGGTCACCCAGGCGGGCTCGACGTCGCGGAGCATCGCCCGGAAGTCGGACTTCAGCGCCGAGGTCGCGTAGTCGCGGACCGTCTCGGCCTGGGCGCGCTCGAGGAGGGCGAAGAGCGGCCGCGGGCTCCGCCGCCACAGCTCGGCGTAGGCGCGGTTCTTCAGCGGGTCGAGGTTGCGATCGCGCCAGCCGAAGCGGAACTGCCGGCGGTTGTACTTGCGGGTGTCGTGGAAGAGCACGTGGTTGAAGACCCAGGTGTTCTTCCAGCGCGTCTGGTCGGCGTAGAAGCGGAGGAAGTCGACGGCCGCGTCGGCGTAGCTCGCCGGCAGCCCCTCGGCCCGCCGCCGGAGGAAGCGCCAGGCCCGGCGGCACATATAGGAGAGGGTCTTGCGCGAGACCTCCGAGACCCCGCCGGGCGTCCGGAAGGTGCCGCCGGTCGCAAGCGCGACCTGGGCGTCAAAGCGCGCCGCGAGGGCGCCGAGGACCTCGGTGTCGCCGGCCGCCTCGGCCTCCTTGAAGATCCGCTTGAGCGCCCGCCACGGCCCCCAGCGCAGCGCGACGCCGCCGATCGCGGTCAGCAGCATCTGGCGCTCGTAGGCGGCGCCCGGCTCCTGCGCCTTCGCCCACAGCTCGAGGAGCACCGCGTGGACGCCGAGGCGATCGGGGAGCGGGATGTCCCCCTGCTGGGCCTCGAGCGCGCGCATCGTGTCGATGCGGAAGCGCGCCCGCTCCTGCGGGGTCTTCCGGCGGAAGCGCCAGCCGCGGAGGTCACGGGTGTAGCTGTCGAAGGTCGGCGCCCCCTCCGGGACCGCGACCTTGAGCCGCTCATCAGGGGCGGCGCACAGGGCGATCAGGAGGCTGGCGAGCTCAGGGTCCCGCGCCGACCAAGCGCGGCGGACATCATCAAGGCTGAGTTGCTGCGACATAGCAATCTCGGGAGGGCTGTGGCGGGGCGCCGGAGTTCCCGGACTCCTGGCGCTGGGGGCAAGAGGATGCCCCCATGTGGAGAGCGCTGACAACGCCTAGGCACATCGCGCATCTCACGCCACCGTCGTTCTCGGGCGAAAGCGCGCCTAGAGGGCGAATTGAAGAGATCCCCCCACGCGCGTTCTCGCGCGCAAACAGCGCTATCACAGGCCTTTCACATCTTTGTCCACAGGTCCATCCACAACTCCACAGGCCGAACCTCTGGTAAGTAGGGACCCATGTCCTGGACCGCTCGCTCCCTGCTCCCCGTACTCGGGCTCGCCCTCACCCTGGCCCCCGCTTGCAAGAAGGACAGCGAGAGCGCGCCGCCCACGGACGAGGCCGGCGACTCCGGCGACGACGCCGACGACAGCGCCGGGGGTGACGACGGCAGCGACGCCGACGCCGAGGAGCCCCTGACCCAGGCGGTCTTCGAGGAGCAGGTCCAGGGCTACATGGACGACGTCGTCGACTGCTACTCGCAGGCGAGCGCGGAGAACGCGGAGCTCGCCGGCCAGATCGTCGTCAACTTCACGATCGGCGCCGACGGCAGCGTCGAGTCGGCGGTCATCGACGAGGGCAGCAGCCTCAACGACGAGACCATGAACACCTGCCTCCAGGGCAAGTTCAGCGGCTGGACCTTCGCCAAGCCGGCGAGCGGCGAGTCGACCGTGCTGATCTTCCCCTTCAACCTCGCGCCGGCCTAGGCCGCGAGACGCAGCGCCCACCCCCGAGGTGAGCCGCACCCGAGCCCGCGCCGCGGGCCAGGGGGCGCTCATCCCAGGATCGTTGTACCTACACTCCCCCTCTGCTAACGGTACTTGTAGATGCAGGCACGCCCCTGGATCGTCCCCCTCGTCCTCGGGGGATCCCTCGCCTCCGCCCTCAGCGGGTGCTACAGCGACCGCGCCTTCCTGGCGCTGGGGGCGATGGACGGCCGCGACGCGACCGACACCGACGGCGATGACAGCGAGGCGAGCGGCGCGGCGACGAACGCCACCGACGACACGGACGGCACGGACGACGGCGGCGCGACCGGAGACGCGACCGGAGACGCGGGCGACACGACCGGCCCCGGCGACGCGACCTCCGCTGGCGCCTTCCCCCACGAGAACGCCGGCCCCGACCGCCCGCCGACGATCCACGGCGTGACGATCGACGGCAAGGGCGGCGCCGTCGTGACGATCACAAGCGCCTGCACGGCGAAGATCGTCGTCGACGTCGACGACGACTGGGGCCTCGACGCGGTCGAGATCCGCGACGGCGACGCGCTCATCGCCACCCTCGACGCGCCCCCCTTCACCGCGCCCTGGCTGATCGACGACGTCGTCGCCGAGACCTCGCATACGCTGACGATCGAGGCGATCGACAGCCGCGGCCAGGCGACCAGCGCGACCGTCGACGTCGACTTCGAGCTGCCGAGCGGCGGCAGCTCGCTGTGGGAGGACGCCGGCCCCGTGCACTACGTCGGCGCCGCCCTCGACGTGACGATCGCCGCCTCCGGTTCGGTGGTCGCGGTCGGCTCGCGAGCCCTCACCGGCGCCCCCTCGCAGGCGGTGCTCCGCCGCCTCAGCCCCTTCAGCGGCGAGACCGAGCTCGACGTCGCCTACCCGCCGAGCGCCGCCCTCGACGGCGACTACCGCGGCTCGGCGGTCGTCGTCTCCACCGGCGACGAGGTCGTCGTCGCCGGCGACGTCACGCCGACGAGCGACCCGAGCTGCCCGTCGCCGTGGATCGCCCGCTTCTCGAGCGCCGGCGACCTCCTCGACGAGCGCCGGCTCTACGGCGACTGCGGCCGGCTGACGGCGATGGCGGCCGTCGACGGCGAGCTCCTGATCGCCGGCGCGCGCTTCGACGCGGACGAGGACGAGGACGAGGCCCACGCCTGGGTCGCCCGCCTGGGCGGCGACCTGACGATCGCCTGGGAGCAGACGCTCGCGCCCGCGGCCGCCCGCTCGATCGCGAACGCCGTCGTCGTCGACGAGGGCGACGCGATCTACGTCGCCGGGACGCGCTTCGACGGCGGCCACAGCAGGATCCTCGCCGCCCGCCTGAGCCCCGACGGCGCGCTCGTCTGGGGCGATCCCCTGGACACCGAGGGCGAAGAGGACGCGTTCGGCGAGGCGATCGTCATCGGCGCGGACGGCGAGGTGGCGATCGGCGGCGCGGTCGAGACCGGCGGCGGCGAGCAGATGATGATCCGCTGGCTCCGCCGCGTCGACGGCGAGACCCTCGACCTCTTCCTCCTCCCCGACCTCGGCGCCGGCGATCAGCGGATCCGGGCCCTGGCGGTCGACGCCCACGACCGGATCTACGTCGCCGGGACGACGACCGCGGACGACGACGACGTCGACGCGGTGGTCTACAAACGGAGCCACGACGGCGGCGCCGAGTTCTGGGAGCGGATCTACGACAGCGGGGCCAACGAGCACGATCGCGGGAGCGCGATCGCGGTCGACGACCACGGCTTCGTCTTCGCCGCCGGCAGCCGCAGCGTCGCAAATACCGATCGCCCGCGCTGGTGGATCGCCGGTCACAACCCGTAGGAGACCGACCTCCGCGAGGGCTCGCAGCACGCCGGTGGCGCTGCGCTCTGACGAGGCCGAGACGGCCGACGATCGCCGCGCGAGAGCACACGTCGAGGACCCGCAGAGCCTCCTGGGAGGCCGCGGCGAACGCCCCGCGCGGGCGCGCGACCACGCACCTCGGCGGCGCCGCGGCCATCGCCGCGGATCCCAGCCCGCGGCCGCGGCTCCGGTGTAGGCTTACGTCGCGTGACTGCGCCCGGTGACGAGCTCGAGGCCAAGCGGCGGTGGACGACGCGGATCCTGTGGGTCGTCGTCGCCAGCGCCGTCGCGGCGATGGTCCCGGCGGCGCTCCTGCTCGCTTCCGCGGAGGCGCTGATCTGGCAGCACGCGGCCTTCGTCGCCGCCTTCGTCGGCCTCGCCCTCGCCGGCCTCCGAGCGCTGCAGCGGCTCCCGTGGATCGGCCCGGTGCGGGCGCTGCAGATCGCCTACGTGGCGATGATGGCGACGTCGACGCTCATCTGCGTCCTCGTCCGCCTGCCGCAGGCGATGGTCGGGGCGACCTTCGCGTTCATCATCCTCGTCACCGCGCCGCGGGTGCTCGACCGCCGGCGCACCGATCGCTGGGTCGCCGCCGGGATCCTCTTCGCCCTCGCCCTGACGGCGAGCGACTTCATCGACATCCCCTTCCGGATCAACGCGAGCGCGGCGCTGCTGCAGCCGCTCGAGCTGGTGATCGGCGCCGCCGTCCTCGTCTTCGCCGCCCTCGCCCTCCGCGAGCTCCGCCGCTTCCCGCTGCAGACGAAGCTCTACCTCGTCACCCTCCTCGTCGCCGTCGTCCCGCTGACCGTGGTGATCGGGGTGTTTCGCGGCAACTTCCTCGACTACGAGACGCTCAGCCAGGCCCACGCCCTCGAGCGCCGG
>JAGQIT010000823.1:0-943 GCA_020431135.1 Myxococcales bacterium
CGCGGTGGTGGCAGTAGGGGTTGTTCCCGGGACGCCCGAGGAGGGGCTCCGAGGTCGCCGTGCAGCCGGCGAGGCAAGTCTCGGCGTAGTAGCACGTGCGGCAATAGCCCCAGAGGTCGTCGACGGTCCGTTCGCGCAGCGATCGCATCTCGCTCGCCTCGGTCCAGATTTCCCACAGCGGACGCTCGCGGATGTTGCCGCCGATGTTCGTCGGCCCGCCGAGGCTAGGGCAGCTCTTGATCGCGCCATCGCTCTCGATTCCGAGGCCGCCGCGCCCCGCCTCACAGCCGTTGAAGTGGCCGGTTGAGCGCTTCTGGTGGCCGCGCAGGCGGGTCTCGAGCGGGCCGAAGTAGCCGAGGTTGTTCGCCGGCCAGATCCGGACCTTGAGCTCGGCGGCTCGGCGGAGCAGGCGGTCCAGAACGGCGAAGATCTCAAGGTACATATACGGTTGGACGAGGAGCTCGGGGTGGTCTGCGGCGTTGCCATGCGGTACGGTGATCTGGAGCTGCCACGAGTGAATGCCCTCGGCCGCGATCAGCTCGAGGAGCTCCTCGAGTTCGTGCCGCGTCCAGGCATTGATCTGCGTGTTCACGGCGATCATCGATCCCGCGTCGCGGAGGTGGCGGAGGGCGGCGAACGCCCGTCGCCAGCTCTGGGGCACGTTGCGCACGCGGTCGTGGCTCGCCTCGAGGCCGTCGATTGACACCGAGACGCTGTGGATCCCGGCCTCGACCATCGCCTCGGCGCGCTCGCGCGTGAGGTTGTAGCCGCCGGTGGCCATCGTCGCGTCCATCCCCGCCGCGCGGATCGCTCGGATGATGAGAATGAAGTCGTTCCGCAGGTAGGCCTCGCCACCGATCAACACGACCTCGCCGACGCCCGCCGCTGCGAGCTCGTCGACGAGCGCCAGAGCCTCCTCGGTGCTGAGCTCGTTCGGCCGCCG
>JAGQIT010000823.1:1010-6951 GCA_020431135.1 Myxococcales bacterium
GGGTGGTCGCCGGGGGCGACGGGTAGAATCTCGCGGGTGCCCGGCGCTGGCAGGCTCGTGACGATCGGAAGGCGCCGACGTACATCCTTGAGACCCACGATCAATCCATACCAGAACGATCCCCCGAGAGGGCCGCGGACGCAGAGTTCGCGGGCAACAGGAGCCGACCGCTGGCCCACGCGCCGAATGACGCGTCCGAAGTCGGCGCCGCAGCGACGTGCGACACGGACGACGAGCCGCGAAAGAGGTCTCCCTCAACCGCCGCTGGAGGACGACTCGGATAGCTCTGCGCTCTCTGTCAGAGGGACAGAGAACGTCTCGCGGGAAAGACCGAAGTCGAACGAGGTTCCGGCGGCGCCGTCGTCGACACCGTTGTGCCATCCGGATCCGTACGGCCGCTCGGTCTGTGCGCGGTGTCTGCGAAGTTTGCGCGTGAACGATGCGGCCGCGGCCCTATCCTCGTCGCTATGCGCGGAGGGCGGAGCGGTGTGTGTCGCGGGCGATCGCGCGCTCTCATCGTCGGCCTCCCCTTGGTGATCGCTCTCGCGGCATGCAAGGGCGTGGGTGACGGCGGGGCGACGAGCGGCGCTGAGCTGGACGGGGTTCTCAACCTCGAGGCGGCGCCGATCAAGCGCTTCGACTTCTCCTGGGAGCCACACGCCGAGGCTGACTTCTATCGCCTCCTCGAGCGCCCGTCACCCGCGGCGGACTACACCCAGGTCGGCGAGGACGTCGACGGCGAGGCCCTCTCGCTCACCGTCCCGCTGCACCTGCGCTGGGGCGCCGACTACCTGCTCCAGTCTTGCGACGGCGACGGCTGCACCGACTACGCGGCGCTGACGGTCGACGACGACCTCGCAGGCGCGGTTGGCTACGTCAAGGCCTCGAACCCCGGGAGCGCCGATCTCTTCGGCGAGGGCGTGGCGATATCCTGCGCGGGCGACGTCCTCGCCGTCGGGGCGCCAGGTGAGAACAGCGGGGCCGCCGGGATCGACGGCGAGCAAGGCGACAACTCGCAGGAGTCCGCTGGCGCCGCCTATGTCTACCGCCGGAGCGACGCGGGCTGGCTGCAGGAGGCCTACGTCAAGCCCTCGGAGATCGCGAACTACGGCACCTTCGGCTTCGCGGTGGCGCTCTCCTGCGCGGGTGACGTCCTCGCCGTCGGCAGCCCGGGCGCCGGCCGCGTTTATCTCTTCCGCCGCGAGGGGGAGGCGTGGAGCGAGGAGGCCGCGGTCGACCAGCTCCGCGAAGGCTTCGCCGACAACTTCGGCGTGGCGCTCGCCCTTTCGAGCGACGGGTCGACCCTGGCCGTCGGCGCCCCCCGCGACAACACCCCCGCGACCGGGATCAACAGCGATATTCCGGACGGCGAGGTCAACGGCGCTGGTGCAGCCTATGTCTTCGTCCGCAGCGGCGAGCAGTGGTCGCGCCAAGCCTACATCAAGCCCTCCGTCATCGATAGCGGCTACGATTTCGGCCGCGGCGTCACGATCTCCGCGGACGGGGACACGCTCGTGGCCGGAGCCGGGGGCGCTGACGAGGGCGCGGCCTTCGTCTTCACGCGCGCGGGCACGACGTGGTCCGAGGTCGCGCTCGTCCGCCCGGCGCAGATGGACACGAACGACATCTTCGGTCGCAGCGTCGCCCTCTCCGCCGACGGTCAGACGCTCGCTGTCGGCGCGCTCCGTGAGGATGGCGGCGTCGGCGGGGTCAACGACGCGACCTACGACAACAACGCCGACGGCTCGGGGGCCGTCTACATCTTCGCCAACCAGGGGGGCAGCTGGACCGAGCGCGCCTACATCAAGGCCCTGCCTCCGCAGGACGGCGAGGGCTTCGGGGGGAGCGTCGCCCTCTCCGCGGACGGCCGCGTCCTCGCGGTCGGGCTCGATGACGCGAGCGCCTCCGTCGGGATCGGCGGCGACGCGGCGGACGGCTCGCTCCACCTCTCAGGCGGCGTCTTCGTCTACGCCTACGACGACGACGAATGGTCGCCTCGGGCCTTCGTCAAGGCGTCGAACGCCGGGCTCCACGACGGCTTTGGCGGGAGTGTCGCCCTCTCGGCCGACGGCGGCACCATGGCCGTCGGCGCCCGGAACGAGAAGGGACTCGCTGCGGGGGTCGGCGGCGCTCAGAGCGACAACTCCGGCTTCCGCATCGGCGCCGCGTATCTCTACTGAGACGCGCGCGATGTTGGCGTGCGCGCGTCGAAGCCCGCGAGACCGTCAAGATTGCGCAGGGTGCGGAGGCGCCGAGCGCGTACAGTTGCATCGATGCGGCGGCGGAGCGGTGGACGGAGGCTACGCGTCGGCGCGTGGCTCACACTCGTCGCTTTCGGCGCGAGCGCATGCGCGGGCGATGACAACCAGGACACCGCGACCGGCGGTGACGCCCCCTTCGACTTCTGCGCGGGCGCCATCCACCTCCTCAATCTCTCGCGCAGCGCCGACTCCTTCGCCAAGTCCAAGGACTGGCGCTTCTTCCCGGGGGACGTCAACGGCGACGGCGTCGACGACCTCGTCGTCGTCGACGAGCGCGGGTTCCACTTCTACTACCGCCCCGAGATCCTCACCGAGGATCCGGCGATTGACGTCGACGCACTCATCGCCGGCGACGGCGGCTTCTCGATCCTCGACGTCGAGGAGCTCGGGCTTGAGGTCGCCATGGTCTCGGGCGACGTCAACGGCGACGGCCGCGACGATGTGATTCTCTATCGAGCGGGAGCGGGGTACGCGTCACTGCCCAGGCAATTCTTCGTAGCCTTCACGCCGGCGAGCGGCGGCGCGATCGAACTCTCGACCATCGGCGCCGAGGCACCCGGGCTGGTGATCAACTTCGATCACGAGGCGTGGGATGGCGCGGTCTCAGACGTCGCAGATCTCAACGGCGACGGCCTCGCTGAGATCATCGTCGGCGCGAACGGCTGGGGCGGCGACACGTACGTCGAAGACACGTGGATCGTCGCCGGCCAGAGCGAGAGCGCGACCCTCGATCTCGAACTCTTCGAGTTCATGAGTGCCAGCCAGATCCGTGTTCTCGACGCCGACCACGACCTGAAGCTGGCGATCGATCACAGCGGCGGCTGGGATCGGCGGGTCAGCCTCGCGCGCCCGCCGTTCACGGGCTTTGAGCCCGGCGCGGTCGATCTCTCGCAATTCGACGCCTACTCTGGAGGATCGAACTTCTTCGGCAAGAACGCGGTCCTCGACGTCAACGGCGACGGTAGCGACGATCTCCTCGTCTCCGGCATCGTCATCTTCGGAGGCGACTGGCCCGAGCTCATCGACGCCGAGAACCCCGGCGAGCACGGCTTCGTGATCGAGGGCCGCGGCCGCCGAGAGCCGCTGGGCGACGTCAACGGCGATGGCCGCGATGACATCCTCGTCGACGCGTCCGAGGACACGCCAACCGGCCGCTTCCACGTCCTCTTCGGCGACGCCTACGCCGGCCCGCTGCTCCTCGAGGTGGACCTCGCGACCGCCCGCGGCTACACGATCGAGGGCAGTGTCCGCTACGGCGACGTCCTCGGCGGCGGCCCGGCCGGGGACGTCAACGACGACGGCGTCGACGACTTCTGGATCGCCACCAGCCACGCGGAGGAGGACCTCGTTGTCTTCGGCAAGACGTGCCCGTAGGGACATGCGTGTGCGAGGCCGGATCGCCGCGCTCGTCCTCGGCCTGACGCCGGCGCCGCTCCTCGTCGACTGCAGCGCGGCTGTCTGCGGCGACGGCGTCGTCGACGGTCCCGAGGTCTGTGACGACGGCAACCTCGACCCCTACGACGGCTGCAACGAGCTCTGTACGCACACAGGGGCGGTCGTCTGGACCTACGTTGAGGCCTCGCCGGTCGACGGCTACATCGGCGCGCATGGGCTCACGGTCGCCGACGACGGCGCGGTCTTCGTCGCCGGTGAGGTGTCCCTCGAAGGGGAACTCGACCGTGACGACCGCGACAACCGCGACGTTCTCCTGCGCAAGCTCTCGTCGACAGGCGAGCGCGAGTGGCCGATTCCGATGACCGACGAGCGCCTAGACGCCGGCGATCGAGCGCTCGACGTGGCTGTCGGTGACGACGGCGCCGCCGTGGTCGTCGGGGAGTTCGACGGGACGCTCCGCGGCTACACTGCGGACGGCGCGGAGGCCTGGGTGACGACCGTTCTCGGGACGGACGGCTCCGGCAGCCAAGCCGGACAGGCGATCGCCGCCCTCCCGGACGGGAGCTTCGCCGTCGTCGTCGACGTCCCGCCGCTGCTCCGAGTCGACCGCGACGGCCGGATCATCGGCGAAGCCGCGGGCGCCCCCGAGATGACGCGTGAGTACGCGTACGACGTCACGCTCGGCGCCGACAGGCTCTACGTCGCGGGGAGCGACGACCCCGAGGATGCTGGCCTCACGGTGTGGGTCGCCGCCTACTCGATGGAGCTCGACGCGCTGTGGGTCACCGACGTCGGCCCCGGCTATGTCGGCGCAGTGGCGTACGTCGACGACGGCGTCCTCGTCGCCGGCCACGAAGAGGGCGCCGACGCCGGGTGGCTTGGCCGCCTGTCGGCCGACGACGGCGCCCTGCGATGGGAGCGAGGGCTCGACCAGGAGCGCGGCCAAGTCATCCGCGATCTCGCGGTCGACCATCGCGGCGATGTCGTCGCCGTCGGCGAGTTCTCCCGCCCCTACATGCTGGCCTGGATCGCCAGGCTCAACAGCGACGGCGACGAGCTGTGGTCCGAGACGATCGACATCGAGACCGACGGCAGCTCGTCGGCGCGCGCGGTCGCGCTCGGCCCCGGCGGCCGCCTCTACCTCGCGGGGCTCGCCACCGACGCCGTCGGCTACCACCGCCTGTGGGCGCAGGCGCGTGAGCCCTGAGCGAGCTTGTTCGCGAGCCTAACACTGCGGGGCTCAGCGTCCGCGAGTCGCATTCCGGCCATCACACGACCCAACAGCGTTACCACGCGGCGGCTCATCGAGGAGAGCATCGGACAACCCGCTGCGACTTCGCCCGTCCCAAGGCGCCGCCTACGTCGCGTCGCTCGCGAGGAGCGGAGCTAGGGCTTCCTGACAAGGGTCAGGGTCATCCCATCCTCGCACCGGATCGACGTGGGCCCTGGCTTCCCCTCCGTGAATTCGATGCCTGCGCGCTCAAGCGCCTCCTTGAGGTTTAGGAGGGTGCGTTCACGGAGCTGCTCGCCGTGGATCTCGAAGCGCCGGATGGTCGTCTCGCCGACGAGGCTGGCGTTCGAGAGGTCTCGCACCGTCCATCCAAGCAGATGGCGTGCCCAGCGAAGGTGCTCGGGCTTGAGCATGAGGCCCGAACATCGCCGCGGCGCCCCTACAACGCCACTTTCCGGCAGTGAACACAGATGCACAACATCTGTTCGGATGCAAAACAACCAAAAAGATGTTGATCATCTGTTTGTTGCCGGCGCATGATCAGAGACATGCAGCCAGGGCCTGATCTCCGCGGTGCCACGCTCGCCGCTCGCTATCGGCTCGACGAGCTCGTCGGCTTCGGCGGCTCGGGCAACGTCTACGCGGCCCTCGATCTCCGTCTTCGGCGCGACGTGGCGGTGAAGGTCATCCACCCCTACTACGCCCGCGACGAGCAGCAACGGCTGCGGATCCGCCAAGAGGCGCTGCTCGGAGCGCGCCTCGCACACGAGCACCTGGCGCCGATCCTCGACCTCGGCGAGTACGTCTCCCGAGGAGACGTCCTGCCCTTCATCGTCATGCCGCTTCTTCGGGGCCGTACGCTCCGCGATCTCCTCAATCAGGGGGCGGTGCCCTGGCAAGCCGCGGCGTGCTGGGTGCATCAGCTCCTCCTCGGGCTGGCGGCGCTACACGGGGAGGGGGTGATCCACCGCGACGTCAAACCCGAGAACTGCCTGCTCGTCCGCGAGCGTGAGCGCGAGCGGCTGAAGCTCATCGACCTGGGGCTCGCCAAGCT
>JAGQIT010000824.1 GCA_020431135.1 Myxococcales bacterium
TCAGCGGCCGCGGGGCGCCCTCGAGCTCGCGGATGATCGTCGCGATCGTCTGGTTCGCCGCCGCCCGCAGGCCGTGGGCCCGCGCGAGGTCGGCGATCGCCCCGTTGAGCTCGCCGATCTCCGTCGGCTTGCCGGCGTCGAGGTCCTGGAGCGTGCTCGAGCGGGCCTTCGGATCGATGTCGATCATCCTCCGGGCGACGCGCATGACGACGAAGTCCGGCAGGCGCAGCGCCCAGGCGATCACCCCCGGCGGCATGCCGATGATGTTGCGCGGGCTGTAGCCGGCGCGGCGCAGCGCCGGCAGGCCCTCGCGGATGCACTGCGAGAAACACCAGCGGGCGTCGCTAGAGCGCAGGGTCGCGGCGATCGGCAGCCCCGTCGCCGCGCCGACGCCGTTGCTCAGGTTGAGGAGGAGCTTGCCGGCGACCACGTCGTCGACGTCGCCGCGCAGGTCGAGGCCGAGGCCGGCCGCGGCGAAGGACCGCGCGAGCTTGCCGAGGAGCCGCGCCCGCGTCGGATCGCCGCGCCCGGCGATCAGCGGCCCGGTCGTCGCCTGGCGGTAGAGCGCGCCCTCGCGGACGACGTTGAACGAGACCATCCCGGCGACGACGCGCGGCCCGAGGCTGCGGCCGAGGCGGTGGAGGTTGCCGAGGCCGTTTTGGAAGGAGACGACCGCCGCGCGCTCCGGGAGGATCGCCGCGAGGCGCTCGCCGACCGCCGCCGTGTCGCGCGACTTCACGGTGACGAGCACGACGTCGGCCCCCGCGAGCGCCCCGGGGTCGTCGCTGACCTCGAGGTCCTCCGGCGGCCCGAGCTCGACGCCGTCGAGGCGGCGCGCCCGGAGCTCATCCCGCGCGTCGACCAGCGATCGTCGACCTACGAGCGTGACCTTGGCCCCGCCCGCCGCCGCGTGGAGGCCAAGGAACACCCCGATCGCGCCCGCGCCCATGACCCCGACGTGCGCCACGGCTATCCGCGCCCTCCCCGGAGCTCCGCCGGCGTCGGCCCGACGCCGCCTTGGTTGCAGTCGAGGTCCACCACGGTCACCCGATCGGCGCGAGCCTAGCAGCCTGCGCCGGCCGTCGAAACGCCCGAAGCCGCGCCGCCGCGGGCGCGCGCGTGAGCTTGAGACCGATCGCGCGCGTCGTCGCGGAGCGCCGGGAGGGGGCCTCGCAGCCGGCGCATTTCAATTGAGCGGCTCCCCATGGGTTGATACTCCGCAGCCATGGATATCTTGATTGACCGCAGGTCTCTCGGCGCAGGGGCCCCGCTCGCCGCGGCTGCGCTCCTCCTCATCTCGGGCTGCAACGGGGACGGCAGCGCCAGCGACAGCGCCTCGACGACCGCGTCCGGCAGCGACTCGGCCTCCGACGGGTCGACCGCGACGACCACCGCCGGGGAGAGCGAGAGCGACGGCACCGCGAGCGGGTCGACCAGCGTCGACACGACGACCACAGACACCAGCGACAGCGACACCACCGCGACCTCGACGACGACGGGCGCCACGGACAGCGACACCGACGTCACCACCGGCGACACGACCGGCGTCGACTGCACGCCCGTCTCCGACGACGAGGTCACCTGCGACGGCATCGACGACGACTGCAACGGGATCATCGACGACGTCGACGTCGGCGGCGACGGCTTCTGCGACTGCCTGAAGATCGCCCTCTTCGGCAGCCCTGGCTCCAACCCGAACTCGCAGTTCGAGGCCTGGCTCACCGACCAGGGGACCACCGTCAAGCGCATCGGCCAGCAGGGCGAGGCCGTCACGCCCGACTTCATCGGCGACTACGACGTGATCATCCTCGACCTCCTGCCGCGGGACTACAGCGCCGAGGAGGCCGGCCACTTCCAGGACTGGGTCGAGGCCGGCGGCGGCCTGATGGCGATGACCGGGCACACGGCGAACGAGAGCATCGCGGTCGCCCGCCCGAACTCGATCGTCGAGCCGATGGGCGTCCGCTACATCGGCGGGCTCTACTCGCAGGCCGTCACCGACTTCACCGACCACCCGCTGACCAAGGGCCTGACGAGCGTCACCTTCCTCGGCGGCTTCCGGGTCGAGGACGTGATGGGGGACAACACGATCATCGCCACCCTCCCGCCGGGTCCGGTGGCGATCGCCCAGCAGCGCGTCGACGGCCGGATCTACCTGTGGGGCGACGAGTGGGTGCAGTTCGACTCGGAGTGGCAGAACCTCCCGGAGATCAAGGTCTTCTGGCAGAACGCGCTCGCCTGGCTGACCCCCGACAACTTCTGCACCATCCCGCTCTAGGGGGTCACTCGGCCCGCCGCGCGCGGCGGGCCGAGGGCGACGTCGACGCAGCGCCGCCGTGTTGATCGCGTCGAGACCAGAGAGGCGGCGATCGAGCGCGCGGGTCCTCGACCGCCGCGCCTCCCCCCTCCCCCGCGTGGCTGCCCTCGCGGGCGGCCTGCGGACGCCGCCGCGCCCGTCGTCTGGGTGCGCGAGCGCTGGCATCTGCGGTGTGTTGTGGTGTCATCGTCGGAGACAGGGAGGGGCGACCGCGACATGGCCGCTCGACTCGCCGCGAGCGCCCGCGGCACCCCGGGGAGGACGCGGCCAGCCGCCGCGCTAGACGAGCCGTCGGTGGGCGCTCACGACCTCGCGGTGGCCCTCGGCCTCCGCCCAGTCGCGGGCGCTGCGTCCGGCGCGGTCGCGGTGGCGCGGGTCGGCGCCGGCCTCGAGGAGCACGCCGACGACCTCGGCCTGCCCCTCCATCGCCGCGCGCAGGAGCGGCGTGTGCCCGTAGTCGTTGACCGCGTCGACCTCGGCGC
>JAGQIT010000825.1 GCA_020431135.1 Myxococcales bacterium
TGGCTCATCGTCGCCAGGAAGGCGCCCTTGGCCGCGTTGGCGGCGATCGCCTGCTCGGCGGCGATGCGCGCCTTCTCCTCCTCGGCGAGCGCCCGGTCGCGCTGCTCGGCGGCCTCCTCGACCTGGTGGATCGCCCGCGCCTTGAGGTCCTCGGAGAAGGTCGCGATCCACATCGTGATCGCGAGGACGGCGACCATACCCACGGTCGCCAGCGTGTCGACGGCCTGCTCGGCGTTGAGGTTCGGGAACTCGACGCCGGCCATCCGCAGGCCCTCGAAGATGACGACGAAGACGGCGAAGAGCGCGGCCCAGATGATCCCCGAGCGGCGGCCGCTGATCACCGTGCTGATCACCGGCGCGACGGGCAGCGCCATCGCCCACGGCGACAGGATGCCGCCGCCCGAGACGATCGAGTAGCAGATGCCGACGCCGATGAGGCCGGCGATCCAGTTGCCGGCGAAGACCAGGCGGCCGCGGCGGACCGCCGTGATCGCGAAGCCGGCGAGGCCGCAGCTCAGGAGCGTGTTGACGAGGCCGAGGACGGCGTACTCGGGGACCGCGAGGGCGTAGACGATGACGCCGAGGACGACGCCGAGGAGAACGATCGTCAGGGCGATGCCCTTGGCGAGGAGGGCGCGTCGGCGGAGGTCGGCGTCCTTGAGGAGCGCCGGGGGGATCCCCCGCTCCAGCCAACTGACGAAGCCCCCGGCCATCGGCCGATTGTCGCAACCGGCGGCGGGGCCCACCAGGTCGCCCTCCGCGGGAGGCTTGCGCGCAGGCGCGCATGTCTGCGCTCTTTTACAACTCTTTGACCGCGGTGCGACCATCGCCGCGGCGCCCTGACCCATCCTCAGATCGTCCAGGAGCCCGCTGATGTCGAAGATCCTCCGCGCCCTCTCGCCGCTCGCCGCCGCCGCCGCATTTGCTGCGCTCTCGCTCCTCGGAGCTGAGGCCGCGGCGCGCTCCGTCGAGCTGCGGGCGGAGCTCGGCAACCCGGTGATGCTCGCGCACCAGAGCAACACCGCGGTGTTGAAGGTCAGCCTCCGCGGCCTCGACGTCGCGAGCGAAGCCGAGCGCCCGCCGGTCAACCTGGCGATCGTCCTCGACAAGTCGGGGTCGATGTCCGGGGAGAAGCTCGCCGAGGCCAAGTCGGCGGCGCTCCACGTCGTCGATCGCCTGCGCCCGGACGATCTCGTCTCGGTCGTCGCCTACGACGGGCGCGTCCGCGTCCTCGTGCCGACGACCCGCGTGTCGGAGCGCGCGCGGATCGCCGAGGCGATCCTCGGCCTCCAGGCCTCGGGATCGACGGCGCTCTTCGCCGGGGTCTCGAAGGGCATCGGCGAGGTCCGGAAATTCCTGCGCAGCGGCCAGGTCAACCGGGTGATCCTCCTCTCCGACGGCAAGGCGAACGTCGGCCCGTCGTCGGCGAACGCCCTCGGCCGCCTCGGCGCCGCCTGTGCGAAGGAGCAGATCTCGATCACGACCGTCGGCCTCGGCCTCGGCTACAACGAGGATCTGATGGTCCAGCTCGCCAAGCGCAGCGACGGCAACCACGCCTTCGCGGCCGAGGCGACGGAGCTCGCGTCGCTCTTCTCGTCGGAGCTCGGCGACATCACCTCGGTCGTCGCCCAAGGGGCGCTCGTCCGCATCGACCTCGGCGCCGGCGTCCGCCCGCTGCGGGTGCTCAACCGCGACGCGACGATCGCCGGCCAGTCCGTGACCTTCACCCTCAACCAGGTCTACGGCGGCCAGGAGAAGTACGTCCTCCTCGAGGCTGAGGTCGTCCCCGCCTACCCCGGCGCGAGCATGCCGCTGGCGACCGTCAGCGCGAGCTACCTCGATCTGCTCAGCGGCCGCAGCGAGAACGAGCGCAAGATGGTCACGGTCCGCTTCACCGACTCGCCGATGGAGGTCGACGCGGCCCAGACCCCGGGGGTGATGGTCGCCCACGCCGAGGCCATCGCCAACGAGCGCAACCGCCTCGCCCTCGATCTCCGCGATCGCGGCGAGCTGCGCGAGGCCCAGGTGATCCTCGAGAACAACTCCGCCTACCTCAACACCGCGGCCGCCCGCTACAACGCGCCGAAGCTGCGCAAGCAGGCCGCCGACAACGTCTCCGACGCCAACAACCTCGAGGGCGAGCGCTGGAACAAGCAGCGCAAGGTGATGCGCAAGCGCCAGTACGAGCTCGACGTCCAGCAGTCCTTCTGAGCTTGCTGGGCCCGCGAGCGCCGGGCTACCGTGCGCTTCGCGCTGGCTTCGCGGCCGCCCTGAAGTCGAAGAGCACCCATGCGCCGCCATCTCCTCATCGCCCTGATCGCGATGGTCGTCGGGCCTCTGGCCCTCCTCGCGGCCCTCGCCGGGAAGATGCTCCACGACGAGGAGGATCTGGTCCGCCACCGCTTCCGCGAGCTCTTGGAGCAGCGCCTCGACGACAGCCGCTCGGCGGTCACCGAGGTCGTCGGCGAGCTCGAGGTCGAGCTCGTCCAGGCGCTCGAGGCGACGGCCGTCGATCGCGAGGCGCTGCGGGCCTTCGAGCGCGGGCAGCCGCTCGTCCGCCAGGTCTTCGTCGTCGACCCGGACGGCCGCCGCCTCCACCCGCGCGCCGACGCCGACGCCAGCGCCGACGAGCGCGAGTTCCTCGAGCGGACGCGGGCGATCTGGGAGGCCAAGGCGGAGCTCGCCCGCGTCGGCCCGGCGGAGGGGAGCAGCGACGCCTACGCCAACAACACCTGGACCCTGTCGCCGAGCAG
The DNA here is from genome assembly GCA_020431135.1 of Myxococcales bacterium. Taxonomy (GTDB): domain Bacteria; phylum Myxococcota_A; class Polyangia; order Nannocystales; family Nannocystaceae; genus JADJRG01. The sequence continues at coordinate 2,754 of JAGQIT010000825.1, forward strand.
CTCCGGCTCGCTGCTCTCGTCCTCCGGCGGCTCGCTCCTCGCCGACGCGCAGCAGGCGTCGAACGCCAAGATCGCCGCGGCTCGCGATCAACGGGCGGCGAACGAGCAGGCGCAGCAGGCCTACGGCTGGGGGCTGGAGGACGCGGAGCAGCGCGCCGACGCGCCGACGGACGCCCTCCACAACCGGGCGTCGCCGCAGCAGCAGGCGCCCGCGCAGCAGCAGAAGGCGAGCGCGGCGCTCGACGCCGAGAGCGAGGCGGCGCCGGCGGCCGACAGCCTCGCCGGCCTCGCCCGCATCCGCGAGCAGGGCTGGATCGCCTGGTACTGGGAGGAGGGGCTCCACCTCCTGTTCTGGCGCCGGCGCGCCGACGGCCTGATCGCCGGCGCCGAGATCGAGCGCGCGGCGCTCCTCCAGCGGCTCATCGACTCGCTGCCGGCGACGGGCGAGCAGAGCAGCCTGATCGCGGTCGCCGACGCCAAGGGAGCGCCGATCTACCAGTGGGGGATCTACGAGCCCGCGGACGCCGAGGAGCCGCGCGCCCGCCTGCTCCTGGCGCCGCCCCTCGAGAGCTGGAGCCTCCTCTACTACGGCCCCGCCGACGCGCCGATCGCCCTGACGACCTCGCGCTTCCTCGTGGTCATCGGCCTCGGCGGCACCGCCCTCGTGCTCCTCGGCCTCGCGGTCTTCTTCTACCGCGAGTGGTCGCGCAACATGCGAGACGCCCGTCAGCGCGTCTCCTTCGTCACCCAGGTGTCGCACGAGCTCAAGACGCCGCTGACGAACATCCGCCTCTACGCCGAGCTCCTCGCCGACGAGCTCGAGGGCCTCGACGACCGCGCCGAGGAGCACGCCGGCGTGATCGTCAGCGAGAGCCAGCGGCTGTCGCGGCTGATCGCCAACGTCCTCACCTTCTCGCGGCGCGGGCGGCCGGCGAGCGCCCGCCGATCGCTCGACGTCGAGGCGGCGATCCGCCAGACGATCGAGCACTTCGGCCCGGCCTTCGCCGAGCGCGGGATCACGGTCCGCCGCGAGGGCGCGGCGCCGCGCCCCGTGATCGCCGACGAGGACGCCCTCGGGCAGATCCTCGCCAACCTCCTGAGCAACGTCGAGAAGTACGCGAGCGCCGGCGAGCGCGTCGACGTCACCCTCGCGCAGGACGCCGCGAAGACGCGGATCCGCGTCCGCGACTACGGCCCGGGGATCCCGGCCGGGCAGCGGCGCAAGGTCTTTGACCCCTTCTTCCGCGCGCGCAGCGACCTCACCGAGGGGGTCAGCGGCACCGGCATCGGCCTGACGATCGCCCGCGATCTCGCGCGCCAGTGCGGCGGCGAGCTCGAGCTCGAGCCGTGCGAGCCGGGGGCCTGCTTCGTCCTCACCCTGCCGACGCAGCCGGCGGGTGATACACCCGGGCCGACGCCCGAAGGGAGCGACGTCGCATGAACGTCCTGATCGCCGAAGACGACCCGAAGATCCTCCGCGGCCTCGCCGAGGTCCTCGAGCGCGAGGGCTACACCTGCACCCAGACCGCCGACGGCGAGGCCGCCCTCGCGGCCTTCGAGCGCGCCCCGCCGGACTTCGTGATCCTCGACATCATGATGCCGAAGGTGAACGGCTACGACGTCTGCCGGGCGATCCGCGCCAAGGACGTGGAGCTGCCGATCATCTTCCTCAGCGCCAAGTCGGAGGAGATCGACAAGGTCGTCGGCCTCGAGCTCGGCGCCGACG
>JAGQIT010000826.1 GCA_020431135.1 Myxococcales bacterium
CGTTGGCCTCGATCGCCGCGCTGACATAGGCAGCGAGGCCCTCGGCCCGCTTGTCGTAGTGGGCCGCGAAGCGCGGGTCGCCGACGTACATCTGCGCGAGCGAGCGGTGCATCGCGTAGCTGCACGGGTAGAACCAGCGGTCGATGTGGAGGCGGTGGGCCTCGGCGAGCTCGCGGGCGCGCTCGCTGTCGCTCGCGTCGCCGGCGGCGAGCGCCTCGGCGAGGCCCGACTCGATCGCCTCGACCTCGGCCTTGAGGGCGGCCCAGTCCTCGGGGGTGTAGCGCTTCGTGCGGCGCGCGGACTCGCGGAAGGCCTCGCTCTGGCCCCAGCGCGCGCGCGCCTCGTCCTGGTGGGCCTCGGGATCGAAGCCGTCGAAGAGCTCCCTCAGCTGCTCGTTTGTCGTCTGCATGGTCGCTGTCTCCTGTTCCTGTTCCTGTCGTGTTGTGGGGCGGTCGATGAGGGCGAGGGCGGCGTCGATCGCCGCGAGCATCGCCCGGGTATCGGCGAGCCGGGACTCGAGCTCGGCGCGCTGGCGCTCGAGGGCGGCGCGGCGGTCGAAGCTCGGCTCGTCGAGCATCTCGCGGATCGCCTCGAGCGAGAGCCCGAGGGCCCGGCCGATCTGGATCTGCTGGAGGCGCAGGAGGTCGTCGGTGGAGTAGAGGCGGTAGCCGCGGGCGCTGCGTCCAGAGGGGCGCAGGAGGCCGATCGCGTCGTAGTGATGGAGGGTCCGTACGGTCACCCTGGCGAGCTGCGCGACCTCGCCGACTCGATGCGTTGCGTCGTTCACGAGGGCAGCCTAGGGCCTCACGTCGCGTGAGGGTCAAGCGCCTGCGGCGAAAAAAGTTGAGGGCTGCCCTTCGGGTCAGCCGAGCCGCGCCGTCGGGCGGGCGCAGACGAGAGAAGAGCCGCCGGTCCTCGCGGACGCGGCGGCTCTCCCTGCGTGGCTGGGCGGCTGGGCCGCGCTCAGCCGGCGGCCTCGGCCGGCGTGTTCTCGGCCTCGGCCGCGGCCGCGTCTGGTGCGGGCGTCGGCGGACCGCCGGGGATCAGGCTCCGGCGCGGCGCCCCGGCGGGCGGCTCGGGGGCGTCGATCAGCGCCTGGATGACCTCCTTGATCCCCTCGTCGGAGCAGCTCGTGTCGCGCCAGCTCAGCTGCCGCGGCCGCGACCAGCCGGGGATGAAGGCCCAGCGCAGGTGCTGGTGGCGGCTCCAGAACGCGCCCTTGATCCCCGGGATCGGCTCGGACTTGAAGCTCGGATCGAGGGCGACGCGCAGGCCGATCCGCTCGTCGTGGGACCTCACCGCGGCCTCGATCGTCGGCTCGAGGGTCGTCGACAGGCGGAGCCAGCGTGGCTTGGTCGCCGGATCCTCGTCGTCGAAGTAGTAGCCGCAGGTGAGCTGGTGCGACTCGCCGAGGTAGAGGGGGTGGCCGCAGGCGCGCTTGACGACCTCGACGTCGAGGCCGTGCTCCTTGGGGCAGCACTCGGGATTCGGCAGCTTGGGGGCGAAGAGGCGGCAGACGCCGTTGGTCTCGTCGGGGACGCCGGAGCCGGGGGCGGGGCCGTCGGCCTCGGGCTCGTCGCGGGCCGGGTAGAGATCCGAGGTGTCGGCGACGACCCGGGGATCGTCCGGGCTGACCTCGATCTTCGGCGGCTCCCTCTTCGCGGTCGGGGCGACCTGCTGCGGGCAGGCGGTGAGGAGGAGCGCCGCTGCGGGGACGAGGAGCAGTGGGCGGGCGAACATGGCCGGAGTTGTGTAGCGCCTTCACGCGCGTCGCGCCAGCGGAGCGCCGCCGGGCGGGTCGTCGCTGCCCTGTGCGGGCTTAGCGCCTCGAGCGACGGCGGAGCCACGCGAGGGGGAGGAGCGCCGCGAAGCCGAGCGGCGCCCCGTCGCCGGCGACCCGGCAGCCCTCGGCCTCAGCCTCGTCCTCCGCCGGCTCCTCGGGGAGCTCGCTGCCCTCGGGGAGGATCGTGAAGGCGACGCTCTCCTCGACCATGTTGCCGGCCTCGTCGGCGACCCGGATCGCGAGCTCGTACTCCCCCGCCGGCGGGTCGCGCATGAGCTGATCGAGGGCGACGTCGCTGGTCTCGAGGAGCACCTCGCCGCCCTGGAGGATCGAGATGTCGTAGAGCTGGAGATGGCGGTCGTCGCTGATGATCCCGCTGAGCGGCAGATCGACCGGGAGGACGTGGGTCGAGCCCGGCTCGGGGCTGGTGATCTCGAGGGTCGGCGGCGTGACGTCGGCGACCGGCGGCCCGAAGAGGCCGCGCATCTCCTGCCACGAGTTCTGGTAGCCGAGCTCGCAGTACTGCGTGTGGACCTGGTTGCAGGCGCCGCCCGACTCCTCGAGGTCGGTGTTGGCGACGATCTTCTCGCACACGTCGGTGAACGACTGCGAGGCGACCGTCTTGAACGGGTGCATGTTGTCGCCCGGCGCGTTGACGTGCTCGAGGCCCCAGGTGTGGGCGGCCTCCTGGAGAACGATCGTCGACCCGGTGTTCGACGTCCCGTAGGCGTTGGCGAAGGCGGTGTCGTTGGGCCAGAGATCGCCGCAGTCGACGTAGGGGGCGATGCCGGCGAAGCTCTGCTCGCCGAGGTCCCCGTAGAGGATCATCGTGTAGTCGACGTCGTCGGCGGGCCGCTCGGTGACGACGACGACGCCGAAGTCCTCGAGGTCCTTGCGCACCGCCTGGAGGATCGAGATCTTCTGGATCATGTTCCCCGGGAAGGGGCCGACGTAGCCGTCGA
>JAGQIT010000827.1 GCA_020431135.1 Myxococcales bacterium
CGCCGCTCGTCCAGGACTGGATGGTCAAGGACCCCCGCGGCTGCCTCGACTGCCACCGCCTGCGGATCCCGCGGGCCACGCGAGGAGCGGACGAGTGAGCCGCCTGCGCGCCCGCCTCGCGGCCGTCGCCGCCGCCCTCACCGTCGGCCTCAGCGGCGGCGCGGCCATGGCCCACCACGTCCCCGGACACGGCGCGTCGGAGGGCGTGCGCAGCATCAACAGCCTCGGCGGCCGCGGCGGCCGCTCGCAGACCCGCCTCCTCCTCCTCAACGAGCTGGTCTACGCCAACACCGGCCTCGCCCCGAACGTCGCCAACTCGACGTCGCTCTACGGCGAGTACGCGCCGATCCCCGAGCTGTCGATCGCCGCCCAGGCGCCGCTGCTCGTGATCCGCGACCTCGACGCGGCAGGCGACACGCGGATCGGCTACGGCGACACCCGCCTCCAGCTCCGCTTCACGCCGCACGCGCGCAAGCTCGTCCACCGGGTGCTCAGCGCCGGCATCACGGTCAGCGCCCCGACGCGCACCGTGAAGCTGATGGTCGACCCGGGCCCGGTCACTGGGGTCTCCCCCTTCGTCGTGTTCACGCGGACCTACAGCCGCCACTTCTGGCAGCTCATCGGCCTCTCGGTGATCGAGAACCGCCGCGCCGGCACGGCGGTGGATCTCTCCTTCGGCGCCCAGGGGGGCTCGAAGGTGCTCAAGGGCAAGCTGAGCCTCGGCCTCGGCGTCCTCTTTGATCTGCGCCTCGCCAACTTCTGCGCCGACCCCGACGGCGACCGGAGCTTCTGCACCCACAGCCGCGCCGGCGAGGCCGAGCGCGAGGTCGGCTCGCTGCGCGCCCTCGTCCTCAGCACGATCGCCTACAACATCAGCCCGCGCTGGTCGGTGATCGGCGCCATCCAGGGGCCGGTGAGCCCGAAGATGGACTTCACGGTCGCCGGCAGCGTCGGCGCCCAGGTCTTCTTCTAGGCGGCTGCTGGGGCCTTCGCAGCGTCCACGTCCTCGGGGCGAGAGCACGTCCAGCGCGCGAGGCAGTCCTCCCGAGTGTACGCCGCGTGCTCGTCCTGTCGGCCTCGTCAGGGCGCCGCGATACCTGGCGTACTGCGCGTCCTTTGCAGACGCGAGAGGCTCGGCGAGCGCACGTCCAGGGCGCGCGAGAACTCCCCCGGCCTCCCGTCGACGCGGCGCTCAACCGTCGTCGGGGGCGACGCCCGCCCGTGCGAGGCGCGCGAGGCCCTCCTTCATCGCGCGGATCCTCTCCGGCGGGTGGCCGCTCCAGCCGGAGACCTCGCCGGTCACCCGCAGCGGCGCGCGTGAGCGGAAGGACTTCGTCGGGTTGCCGCGAAAGCGCGCGTTCGTCAGGTTCGGATCGTCCTCGAAGGGCCCCGTCGGCTCGACCACGTAGATGCGTCCGGGACCCTCGCCCGCCGCGAGCTCGGCGCCCCAGATCGACGCGTCGAGGGTCCTCGTGAAGTAGACGAAGTTCGCGCGGCGCGGCGCCGGCCCGAAGTTGGCCGCGTGACCCGGCGCGATGAGGTCACCGGGGCGGAGCTCCGCCCGCGTCCCGTGATAGTGCGTCCACTGCGTGACCTCGCCGAGAACCACGAGCGGCGCGCGCGTGCGCCACGACATCGCCGGGTGCGGCGGACGGGCGTAGCCGGGCAGGTCGGCGGCGTTCTCCGCCGGCCCCGTCGACGCGACGCGATAGACGCGGGGGGCCGCCGCACCGTCGGCGAGCTCCGCCGCCCAGATCGCGTCGTCGAGGCTCGGGCTGAAGTGGGCGAAGCCCCCGACCGCGTCGATGTGCGCGCCACGAGCCAGCTCCGCCCGCGTCCCGTGATAGAGCGGCGCGCTCGCGTCGTTGCTGGCGGGGGGATCGTCGTCCATAGCGCCCGACCCTAGCAGAGAACGCCGCCGCGGAGCTGACGACCGATGGCCGCGGCCCGAGGCTCGCACGACCCGATTTCGACCTCGCCTATCCTCGCGCGGGAGCCGACCCAGACCGAAACTAGGCGGCCGTCTGCTTCGCGCTCGCCTTCTTGGCGGTCTTCTTCGCTGCACCGACCATCTTCGGCTCAGGCTTCTTCGCCGCGCTCTTCTTCGTCGTCGACTTCTTCTTCGCCGCCGTCTTCTTCGCCGCCGGCTTCTTCTTCGCCGACTTCTTCTTCGCCGTCGTCTTCTTCTTCGCCGCCGTCTTCTTCTTCGCCGACTTCTTCTTCGCCGGCTTCTTCTTCGCCGCCGTCTTCGCGGACTTCTTCTTCGCCCCCGACTTCTTCTTCGCCCCGGACTTGCGCGCCTTGGCGGGCGCGGGCTCGGCGACGAAGGCCCAGCTGCAGATCGGGCACGACCCCGGCTCATGCCCGCGGGCGGGGCAGTGCTCGCGGCCGAAGTAGATGATCTGGAGATGGAGGCGGTTCCAGGCGTCCTCGGGGAAGAGCGCCTTGAGGTCGCGCTCCGTCCGCTCGACGCTGTGGCCGTCCGAGAGCCCCCAGCGGGCGGCGAGGCGGTGGATGTGCGTATCCACGGGGAACGCCGGGACGCCGAAGGCCTGCGACATCACCACGCTCGCCGTCTTGTGGCCGACGCCGGGGAGCGCCTCGAGGTCGGCGAAGCTCTTGGGGACGTCGCCGCCGTGGCGCTCGACGAGGAGCTGCGCCATCCGCTTGAGGTTCTTCGACTTTGCGGGCGCGAGACCACAGGTCTTGATCAGGTCGAGGATTTCGCCGACCTCGAGGGCGGCCATCGCCGCCGCGTCCGGGGCCCGCTCGAAGAGCGCCGGGGTCACCAGGTTGACCCGCGCGTCCGTCGTCTGCGCTGACAGGGCGACGGCGACGAGGAGGGTGAAGGGGTTCTCGTGCTGAAGCGGGATCGGCGGCCGCGGATAGAGGCGATCGAGGATCGCGTGGATCCTCGCGGCCTTGTCCGCCCTGTCTCCCTTGTCTGCCTTCGCTGCGAGGCGCATCCGGGGCACCATAGCCCGATCTGCGGGCGAGTTGCGAAATCGCGCGCGCCGCGAATGGGGCCTGGAGCACCCATGATTCGCGCGAGGGGTCGCCCGTCGGCGACGCCCGTGCAGCCCTTGCAGGGTTTTCTCTTTTCTCCTGTACAATCCCCGCCATGCTCAAGTGCCTGAAGCTCGGGGCTCTCGCCCTCGTCCTCGCTGGTCTCGGCTGCAAGTCGGACTCCGACTCCGCCAACCCGGAAGGCCCGGCGATCGCAGACAGCAGCGGCGAGACCGGCACGGTCCCCGTCGACGGCGCGGATCCCAACGCCCAGGGGACCGGCGCTGGAGCCGACGGCGGCGGCTCGGAGGCGGCGACGACCGCCGATCCGAACCGCTTCATCGGCCCCCAGATCTCGCACTCCAAGGGCCAGGCCGGCGGCGTCGTCCTCCTCTACCCGCGGATCATCCCCAGCAGCGTCGCCGAGGAGAACAGCCAGCTCGCCGCCCAGATCCAGCAGCACGTCAAGGCGACGATCGAGCGCGCGCTCCCGGGGAAGCCGATCGACGTCCGCCCGAAGCCCGAGCGCGTGTGCCCGCGCGAGGGCTGCGACGGCATGCCGATCAACGTCCTCTTCAGCCGCAACGGCAGCGCCTGCCTCGTCGTCGCGCTCATCGGTCAGCCCGGACCGGGCTCGGTCCGCCTGATGCCGTGGGCCGGCGCGGTCGAGTTCAAGTCCGACACCGTCCCGCACCGCGAGCCGCCGGAGAACCAGGTCGTGATCAAGGACTACGTCCCGTGCGACGCGGTCATCCAGGCGATGACCGACAACAACAGCTTCGTCGAGGCGGCGATCTCGTCCTACGCCGCGGCCAACCCGGCGCCAGCGGCCCAGCCCGCGCCGGTCGGCAGCGCGCCCGCCAAGTAGCGCGCGGCCCTCAGCCGACGTGGACAGCACCCGCCCCCTTGGGCGGGTGTCTTCATTTCGCCCCTGCGGGGCCCACAGGCGGAGGAGACGGCGTAACGCAACGTCACCGTGATAACCTCGGGCCGTGAGTCGGGAGCCGGATGGCGGCGATCCTCGGGCGAGCCCGCGGGACATCGAGGCCGCGCGGCTACGGGCCCGGATGCGCGAGGCGGTCTTCAAGCGCCCGGCCGAGAAGGTCCGGATCGACCGCTTCGAGATCGTCCGCCGCCTCGGCGCCGGGGCGATGGGCCTGGTCTACGAGGTCACGGATCCGCGGACCGGCGGTCACCTGGCCCTAAAGACCGTCCGCACCCACAACCCGCGGGCCCTCGCGCTCTTCAAGCGCGAGTTCCGCTCGCTCGCCCGGGTCACCCACCCGAACCTCGTCTCCCTCTACGAGCTCGGCCGCGACGACAACACCTTCTTCTTCACGATGGAGCTGATCCGCGGGGTGACGCTGCTGCGCTACCTGTGGGGCAGCGACGAGCCGCCGCCGGGGCGCGACCAGCTGCCGGCGTCGCCGATCCTCGACTTCGACCGCCTGCGCGGCGTCCTCTCGCAGCTCGCCGCCGGGGTCGCGGCGCTCCACGACGCCGGCAAGCTCCACCGCGACATCAAGCCGACCAACGTCATGGTCACCGCCGACGGCCGCGTCGTCCTGATGGACTTCGGCTTCGTCACCGATCAGCTCGGCAGCATGCTCGAGTCGACGCAGGGCTCGCTGGTCGTCGGCACGCCGGCGTTCATGCCCCCGGAGCAGTCGCGGGCCGAGCGGCTCGGGGCGGCCGCCGACTGGTACAGCGTCGGCGCGACGCTCTACCTCGCGCTCACCGGGCAGCCGCCCTACAGCGGCCTGTCGGCGGCGGAGATCCTCCTGTCGAAGGAGACCGAGCCGCCGGCGCACCCGCGCCTCCTCGCCCGCGGGA
>JAGQIT010000828.1 GCA_020431135.1 Myxococcales bacterium
GGCCTCGTCGCTCTCGATCGCCGCGAGCTGGGCCTCGGCTCGCCCTAGCCACGCCCGGACCTCGCCCCGGCGCGCCTCGTCGCTGGCGATCCGAGCGGCGAGGAGGGCCGCCTCGACCTCGGCCTCCGGTCCCGCGGCGGCGGCCCCCGCCTGCGCGAGCCGGAGCCTGTGCGCTGCGGCGTCGCGATCGCGGCGGCGCATGGCGACGGCCGCGAGCCCGAGGTGGATCCACGCGGCCGCCCGCGACTCGGCGATCGGCGGGCGATCCCAGAGCCACAGCTGCGACTCGCACAGCGGCGCGGGCAGGTCGGCGAAGCGCCCGTGGTACTGACCCATCCACCGCGCCGTCTCGACCAGCGCGGGCGGGACCCCGAAGAAGCGCAGCAGCCAGCGGCCGTACTGCCCGCCCGGCGCGTTGCCGCGGGTGGCGAGCCGCCGGATCCCGCGCTCGATCGACTGCGGATCCTCGGGCAAGCCGACGGCCTCGTCGGCGCGGCGGATGAGGCGGTCGGCGAGCGCCGCCGCGCTGCCGTGGGCGTCGATCAGCAGCGCGACGTAGCGACCCCAGGTGCATCCGTGGGGCGGGGCGTCGACGGGCGGATCCTCGTGCACGCGCGGATCATAGCGGCTCGTGCGGCCTGCGATCGAGGCGTCGACGCGTGTCCGGATCCGTGTCCTGGTCGCCAGGGGGCGCGTGCGGTCAGATCCCTTCATGCAACGCACATCAAAGACCGCCCCGCTGCGGGTCGTCTCCTACAACATCCTCGCGCAGGCGTATGTCCGGCCGGGTCGCTACCCGCGGTCGAGCCCCGCGGCGCTCGACCGGAGGGCGCGACGCGCCCGCCTGCTAGCGCAGCTCGCCAACCTGAGCGCTGACGTCTACTGCCTCCAAGAGGTCGAGCCCGACGCCCACGAGGCGATCGCCGCGCACCTCGGCGACGCCTACCGCGGCGCCTTTGAGGCCAAGCGCGGCCGCCCCGACGGGTGCTCGATCTTCGCGCGCGCCGACAGGGTCGCGATCGAGCGCGTCGACGCGCTCCACTACGCGGCGCACGACCCCGGCGACGACCAGCTCGCGCTGATCGCCGCCCTGCGCTGCGACGCCGGCGCGCTCGCGGTCGCCTCGACCCACCTGCGCTGGCAGCCCGACGCGACGCCCCCTGAGCGTCACCTCGGTCGCCTGCAGTTCATCGAGCTGCTCGATCACCGCGAGGCTCGCCTCGCGGCCCTGCCCGTGTGGGTGATCGCCGGCGACCTCAACGCGACCTCGCAGAGCGCGGTCGTCTCCGCCGCGCTCGACCGCGGGCTCGCGCTGAGCTGCCGCAGCCAGCGTCCCTGGGACACCTGCAACATCAACGGCCGCCGGCGCAAGCTCGACTATCTGCTCTACGCCCCGGGCACGCTCGAGCCCCGTCCAGGCGCGCTCCCAAAGCTCGGGCGCGACACGCCGATGCCCTCGGAGGTGCACCCGTCCGACCACCTGCCGCTCGCGGTCGACTTCGCCTGGCCGAGCGGCGCGTGAACGCGACGCTCGCCCGCCTCGGAGCGAGCACGCGCGGCGCTCGCGACGGGAGCCCGCCCGCCGCTCGAGAGCGCAGCGGCAACCCAAGCTGCGCGCGCGCAGCGAGGACCTCGAACTCGATGAACTCGACGAGCAAGACGCTGTCTGCTAGCCGTTCCCGCTGATCTCGGTGCTCCCGGTGACCTCGACGCCCGCGGCGAAGTCGAGCGCGTCTTGGGTCGGGAGCTGGGCGTTGTCGGTGATCGTGAGGTCCCCGCCGATGAGCGTCAGCGCCTTGAGGGCGGCGAGGGACGATAGGGCGCTGTTGTTGTCGAGGAGCAGGTCGCCGACCAGCGTCGTGACCCCCTCGAGCCCGCTCAGGGAGGTGAGGAGCGGGTTGCCCGCGATCTCGACGCCGTCGCCGATCGCCGGGGCGAGCGTCATCCCGGCGAGATCGACGAGCTGGTTGTTGCCGCGGACGACGAGACGACCGCTGATCGTGGCGAGCGAGCCGAGGCCGGTGACGGCGGTCAGCGAGTCGTTCTTCTCGACGCTGAAGTTGGTCACAGCGGCCAGCGCATCGAGCCCCTGGAGCGTCGTGAGGCCGTCGCACTGGTTGATCTCGAGATCGCCGATGGTGGCGATCGAGGCGAGCCCGCTGAGCTCCGTGAGGCCGGTCAAGGAGAGGAGCTCGAGCCCCCCGGCGAGCTCGGTGACGTTGGAAAGGCCGGAGAGCGACTCGACCTGCGGCGAGTACCAGACCTTGAGCCCGTCGACGGCGACGAGCGCAGGGAGCGGACCGACGTCGACGAGGTTGTCGCCGCCGACGACGAAGTCGCCGACCTGCGCGAGGCTGTCGAGGCCCGCTAGGTCGAGCCCGCCGACGTCGAGGCTGAGCGACTCCACGGACGCCAGGTTCTTGAGCCCGTCGAGGGAGGCGAGCGCGTTCGTGTTCGAGAGAGTAACGGAGGCCGCCGTCGTCACCGCCTCGAGGCCCGTGAGCGACGTGAGCTCCTGGCAGACCCGGATGGAGATCTCGGCCGGGCTCACCGGTCCGAGCCCGGAGAGGCTCGTGACGTTCAGATCCCACAGGGAGAGCTCGTCGAGGTCTGTGAGCGAGCCCAGGCCGCTCAGGTCGGTCAAGGCGGGGAGGTTGGAGAGGCGGAGGGTGCCGGCGGAGGTGAGCCCGTCGAAGCCGGCGAGGTCGGCGACCTGCGAGAAGTTGGAGAGGCGGAGGGCGCCTACGTGGGTGAGGGAGGCGAGCGGGAGGAAGTCGGCGATCGGGAGATCGCGGAGGATCAGCGAGCCGTCGATCCGACGCAGCGACCCCAGCGCGTCGAGGACCCCGGGGCAGTCGACCTTCTCGATGAGCAGCGGTCCATCGACGCACTCGTAGCCCTCGAGCTGCTGCACGGCGGCGAGGCTCGTCCCGCGAAAGACAGCGCTCCCCGCCCAGCGCAGGCCGCCCCCCTCGCAGGTGCCGACAGGCGGCGGCCCGCCGGTCCCGCCCGCGCACTTCGGGATCACCAGGCCGCGATCGAGCCCGTCGAGCATGCACTCCCAGCGCGCGGCGGGCTGAGCGAGCCCGAGGCAGCCGTCGAAGTAGCTCGGCTCCGCTAGCGCCACCTCGCTCGGGCTGTCGAGGCCCGAGCCCAGGTCCTCCCAGAAGCACTCGCGGGCCCACATGGCGCCGTCCTTGCGCAGGTGGACGATCCCCGCTTCACCGGAGTAGTTGTAGTCGAGGGTCGAGCTCCAGCCGTAGGTGCCGGGGAGGCGATCGCGGAGCGCCGCGAGCGTGCAGTCGAGCGCATCGACGTCGTACTCCCGGGCGTCGGGGTTGTCGTAGCAGTCCCAGCCGTCCTGGGCGCACGACTCGTCGATGACGCCGCACGGCAGCGAGTCGCCGGCGCAGTAGGTCACCGAGAGCATCATCGCCGTGACCCCGCAGAGCTGCGAATTGTCGTCGCCGCCGCAGTCGTCGATGCCGCTCTCGCACGTGTCGATGGCGCAGCCGCAGGTGTGCGCGGGCGCGTCGGGGACCTCGGCGTCGCCGCAGGCGTCGGTCGTCTCGCCCGTCGACTCCGAGTCTGTGCCCGTCGACTCCGAGTCCGCGACGGTCGTGCTCCCGCTCTCGGTCGCGGTCATCGCGGTATCCGTCGACTCCGACGCTCCGCTGCTCGCGGTCATCTCGGTCGTGCTCCCCTTGGTCGCGCTCGCCTCGGTCGCGCTCGCCTCGGTCGCGCTCCCCTCGGTCGTTGAGGTGCTCGGCTCGCAGGCCGATGCGGCTGCTAGCGCGGTGGGGAAGAGGAGGCGCGAGAGGCCGCGTAGGAGAGCCATGCTCGACGATACCACCGGCACGCCGGTGAATCTCGCGGGTCGCGATCCCGCGGTGGACGAGGGTTCTTGTCGGAGCGCCGTGCCCGTCGCAGTTCAAGCGGCAGTCGGTGTCGCGTCCGCGGCCGACGACGGTCCCGAGGCTCCGCTGTCCCTTGCTTGGTTCCAAAGCCCCGCGCTTGGGCTACCCTCGCGGGAATGGCTCCCGCTCGCCTTCGTGTCGCATCCTTGCAGCGATACGACTACTTCCCGACCCCGATGTGGGCCTTCGCCCTCGAAGACCACGCTCACCTCGATCGAGGGATCGCCCAGCTCGCGACCAGCTTGCGCGCCGAGGACCCCGCAGGTCTGCGGCGCTCGAACAGACGCGGATGGCACAGCGACCTGCTCGCGCGCGACCGCAGCCCGGACCTCGCGACCCTCGTCGAGCTGATCGACGATCTGGCTCTTCGGATAGCTCAGGACCTCGCCTGGGACCTCGACAGCCAGCGCTTCGCCGTCGATGGTCTGTGGATCAACGCCCTCGGCGAGGGCGGCTACCATGAGCGCCACCGCCACGAGAACGCAGTTCTCAGCGGCGTCTACTACGTCCGCGTCTCGCAGGACGCAGGCGCGCTGGTGCTCGAGGATCCGCGCCCGGCGGCCGGCATGATCCAGCCGCGGCGCGCCGGCGTGAACCCGCTCTCGGCGGCCTCGATCCGCCTGGAGCCGGAGCCGGGGCTGCTGCTGATCTGGCCGGCGTGGCTGCCCCATCGGGTCGACCCCAACAACTCGACCGAGACGCGCATCAGCGTCTCGTTCAACATCCCTGCGGTGCCGCGTGAGTCGCCCGCTCACGGCATCGGCGTGTAGATCCGCTCGAGCTCCCCGCTGATCTTGCGGACCAGGGTGACGCTGTTCTGGGCCAGCTTGTGCGGCTCGAGCAGGCTGACGAGCTCGTAGTCGTTGAACGCGACGGTCGCTTGGCGCAGCTTGAGCTCGCGCAAGAACGCCTGGCCCTCGAGGTTGGTCAGCGTCGAGTGGATCATCCACAGGCCGCCGTCGGCCGCGAGCAGCGGCCAGTACTCGCGCGCGACCGCGGTGAAGGTCCGGTAGCGACCGGCGTCGAGCCAGAGCAGATCGATGGGCAGGTCCTCGGCTGCGAAGGCCTCGCTCGACCCGTGCAGGTCGCGACGCCACACCCGAAGGTAGCGATCGAGGTCGAGGTCGGTGGCGACAGCGATCGCGCGCTCGGCGAGGCTGGCGGGGTGCTCGAGGTTGTCGATCGCTACGAGCCGCGGGACGTGGTCCTCGCGGTAGTGATCGGGGTGAGGAAAGGGCAGGAGGCTCAGGTCTCGCCGCTCCGCCTCGAAATCGGCCACGTTGTCCGCGAGCGCGCGAAGGATGAAGCAGGTGGTGTAGCCCATCCCGATCTCGACCACGCGCCGCGGTCGGACGGCCCGGATCAGCGAGTACAACAGCGGGCCGACGTGCTCAGTCCCCATGCGCGCGTCGGCCAGCTCGCGGACGGCGCTTGCGAAGGCTGCATCGACAATCACGGGGGCCGATGATAGCATCGCCGCGATGGCCAAGGACGACGTGAGTATCACCATCAAGCTCAAGCACGTCGACGTCGGTGGTGAACGGCAGCACGCGCACTGGTGGCTGGAACTGGGCGGCGAGCGGGGCGAGAGCTACGGCTGGTGGCCCAAGAACCGACCTGAGCACGAGTCCTTCGGGACACATGGCGAGCTCAACGGTATCACGAAGTTCGGGGGATCATCGACCCGGGACCCCTGCCACGGGCAGCTCGCCGAGCGAAGCCTCAGCGTGAAGCTCGGCGAGGGACAGAGCGTCGACCGACTTCGAACCCAGTGCAAGGTGCTCGCCGGCGAGTACACCGAGACGTGGCGGTGGAGCTTCGACGACGGAGACGACGCCAGGCGGTTCCCGGAGACGCTGCTGCGTTCCCTCGGCCTCGAAGTCCCGAAGAACTGGTAGTCTCTCGGCTCACGATCGTCCTCGGATGAGCGGGCCTTGGGCGGCGCTCCTGCGGGTCTGCGGAGACCGCCCGCTCGAGCGGTCTCCCGCGAGCCTCCCGTGGCGTCGCGGTCCGAGGCCGCAGACGCCTTGGTGCTCAGGCGAGCGCCGCGCGGTATGCCGAAGGAGACGCGCCGTGCCGCTTCTTGAAGCTCCGGCTGAAGTGGGCGCCGTCGGCGAAGCCGCAGACATAGCCGATCTCCGTGATTGAGAACGATGTCTCGCGGAGCAGGCGCGCGGCCTCGCGGTTGCGGAGCTGATCGAGGAGGTTGCTGTAGCGCTCGCCTTCGGCGGCGAGGGCCCGCTGGAGCGCGCGCGCGGAGAACCCGAGGACCTCGGCGACCTCCGCGACGCGCCACGTCCGACCGAGGTCCCGGCGGACGACCTGCTCGACACGCGCGGCGGCGCCGCTCGCCTCGTCGAGCGCCGACTCACCGACCGCAGCGAGGAGGGTCTCGTCGAGACCCGGCATCGGCCTGCGCGTCGGCGTGAAGCTCGTCCACTCGAGGCGCCAGAGCGCATAGCCGCCGCCGGCCTCGGGCGCCGCAACGACGCCGCGGTCGTACACCCAGCGATCCGGCGCGGCGCTCTCTGGGAGGCGGCAGCGGAGGTCCTGGCAGCCGATCTCGGCGAAGAGCGGGAAGTGCTGGCCGAGCGCCGCGAGGTCCTCGGCGTCCTCCGGCGGCTCCGACTCCGGTCCTGTGTGACGCAGCGTGATCGAGCGCGCGTCCTCGGCCTCGATACGCACGCGGTGACGGGAGTGGAAGAACGCCGCGAGGCGGGCCTCCTTCTCGATCAGCAGGCGTGGCGAGTCAGAGTTGAGGAGGACGAAGACCAGCGGGTGGGGGAGCGACGGGATCAGCTCGCCGCAGCGCAGGAGGGCGACCCCGCCGTCGTGCTCGAGCGCCTCGGCGAGGAGGCGACGATAGGGGCGCAGGGGCACCCCGTCCTCGGCATCGGCGAGGAGACGGTCCGCGAGCGCGCGATCGCGGATCGCATCAGGGGCCGCTGCGCGGACGCCGTTGAGCACGATGCCGGCGTTGAGCCCCTGGATACGCCCGGACACGGGGTGAGGATACCCCGCGTGGGAGGTGCGCGTCTGCGTTCAGCTGTCGCGGAGCGAGCGGGCGAGCACCGCCGGCGCGAGCCTGTGAATGACGTGCGCCAGCGCGGCCTTGCCGACGCGGACGATCGGTCGTCGAGCGTCGATCCCCGCGATGCAGGCGCGGGCGACCTCCTCCGGCGCGATCGCGCCGGCGAGCCGGCCTTGGGCCATGTCCGTGGCGACGAGCGGCGGCACGAGCTCCATGACATGCACACCGCGCGGCGCGAGCTGGTAGCGCAGCGAGGTCGTCCAGGAGGAGAGGGCGGCTTTGGTCGCGCAGTACACGGGAGCGACGCGCTTGGGCGTGAGCGCCAGAACGGACGTGACGTTGACGACCGACGGGCTTGGCGACGTCAAGAGCAGCTTGAGGAGCCCCTGCGTCACGCGGATGGGCCCGAGGAGGTTGATCGCGACCTCGCGCTCGAGCTCCGCGATGTCGACCTCGCCGGTGATGTCGACCTCGCGCTGGATCGCCGCGCAGTGGATCAGCACGTCGACGCCGCCGAGGCGGAGAGCCACCTCGTCCGCGAGGGCGGCGACGTCCTCGGCTTCGGTCACGTCGCAGCACAGGCCGTCGACGCCGTGCTCCTCGTGGAGCAGACGGACGCCCTCAGGGCGCGCGCCGCAGACGAGCACGTCGGCGCCGCGCGCTCGGTATGCGAGCGCGAGCGCCCGCCCGATCCCTCGGGTTCCTCCGGTGATGACGACGCGGCTTCCGCTCTGATGTCTCATGGTCTCCTCGCTTCACACGGCGCCTGTCTCGACGCCGTGTTGGAGTTCTGCCGCGGCCCTGCGCTGCGCGCTTGAAGCTCAGCGCCAGCGGACTTGGACGAGCGTGCCATCGGGGCTTGGCGCGTCCGTCCACGGCGGGCGTCGCGGCTGAGCAAGCGCCCTCGGCGACGGAGCGCGAGGCTGAGGGCATGAACACCGCGTCTCGCCGTCGCCGCTGGACCGCCGCCTTCGCCGCGCTCCTCGTCCCCCTCACCTGCAGCTGCAAGCACATCCACACGGAGGTGGTGATCGACGCGCCGTCGGCCGCGGTCTGGGAGGTGCTGCGCGACACCGACGCCTACCCCGCTTGGAACCCCTATCATGTGCGCGTCGACGGCGTGCTCGCCGAAGGCGAGCGCCTCGAGGTCGAGGTCCACAAGCCCAACGGCAACGAGCTGGTGATCCACCCGCGCGTCGAGGTTCTCGAGGCGGAGCGCGAGCTCACCTGGGGCGGCGGCGTGCCGGGGGTCTTCGTCGGTCATCACGTCTTCCGCCTCGTCCCGCTCCCCGGCGATCGCACGCGCCTCATCCACACCGAGGTGTTCCGCGGGATCGCGGTCCCCTTCGCCGAGCTCGACACGATCGAGGCGGGCTACGAGCAGGTCAACCGGGCCCTCGCCGAGCGGGTCGAGTCGCGGCAGCGCGAGGCCGCGCTGTGATGGCGGTGAGCTGCGCCTCCGCTCGTCCCGAACCGTTGAGCCCGGTCTCTCGTCGTCGCAGCCAGCTGCCGCGCGGCTCGCCTCGCGCTCGCGGACGGCCCCATCGTCGAATTCCGCGGCGACGGCGACGAGGTCGACGCGCCGACCCGGGTCGTGATCCGCGAGCGCTCGCCGGCCGCGGACGACGACGGCGACGAGCGCGAGCGTCTCGGAGGAGCGCCCACGGGACGCCGAGAGCCGCGCTCGCGAGCGGGAAGTCGGCGCTATTCCTGCGCCATGGCGGCAGGCCTAGGGGCCTTCGTCGGGGCGGCCGAGGCCGCCGGCAAGCACGTGAGCTGCGTCGATATCGAAGGCCAGGGCCACCACATCGACGGCTAGAGCGAGCGGTCGAGGCCTGACAGGCGGCTCGACTTCATCGCAGGCGTCGCGGGGCTGGGAGAGGTTGGCGAGCCCTGCCGCCTCGTGAGTCCGCCACCGACGGCGTATCCTGCCGCGGATGCAGCGTCTCAGCGCGATGGACACCACGTACTTGGTCGGGGAGAGCCGCGAGACTCCGATGCACTTCGGCGGGCTCTGCCTGCTCACGATCCCCGAGGGCGAGGACGAGGCCGAGTTCATCCGCCGTCAGCTGGAGATCCTGCGCTCACCGAAGGAGTGGCGCCTGCCCTTCGGCCATCGCCTCGTCATGAGCCGCCTCGGCGCGGCGGGACCGACCTACTGGGAGCCTGACGCGCAGCTCGACGTCGACCACCACGTGCGGCGCTCCTCGCTGCCCAGGCCCGGGGGCTTCCGGGAGCTCTTCGTGCTCGTGGCGCGCCTGCATGAGAGCCTGCTCGATCGGCGCCGCCCGCTGTGGGAGATGCAGGTCATCGACGGGCTCCAGAACCGCCAGCTCGCCCTCTATTGGAAGATGCACCACGCGGCGAGCGACGGCGTGAGCGGGCTGCGCCTCGCCCTCGATATGGTCTCCCCCGACCCCGACGAGCGGCGGGACTACTCGCCCTTCTCACGGCGCGCGCACGAGCTCGCCAAGGCCAAGCGCGACCGGCCCCGCAGCGAGCCCGCCACCAAGGGCGACCTCGAGGCCGTGGCCGCGCTCCTCCGAGAGAGCTTCGGCTCGACGACAGACCTCCTCGAGAGCCTCACGACCTACGCTCGCGCGTGGTGGAGCGATGAGGAGGAGCCGCTGACCACCGCGTGGACCCCCGCCCCCAAGAGCGCCTTCAGCGGCAACGTCACCGAGGCCCGCCGCTTCGTCGCCCAGTCCTACTCGCTGCCGCGCGTGCGAGCGGTCGGCAAGGCGCTCGGCGGCACGATCAACGACGTCGTCCTCGCAATGTGCGGCGGCGCGATGCGCCGCTACCTCCTCGCCCTGGGGGAGCTTCCCGAGCAGCCCTTGACCGCGATGACCCCGGTCTCGCTGCGCGCCGAGGGGCAGCGCAAGGTCGGCAACGCCGTCGGTGCCTTGATCGCCAACCTCGGCACCCACCTGTCCGACCCCGAGGAGCGCTTCGCGGCCGTCACCGCCTCGATGAACGCGGGCAAGGCGCTACTGCGGGGCATGAGCGCGAAGGCGATCGAGCTGTTCACCCTGGTCACCCTGACGCCCGCGTGGTTCGTCGGGGTGCTCGGGCTCGGCGACCGCTTCCCGCCCTACAGCACCGTGATCTCGAACATCCCCGGGCCGCGAGAGCGCCGCTACTGGAACGGCGCCCGCCTCGACGGCCTCTACCCCGTCGGCAACCTCAATCACGGCGCCGCGCTCAACATCACGCTCCTGTCGAACGACGATCAGCTCGACTTCGGGATCGTCGCGTGCCCCGATCGCGTGCCCCATGCGCAGCGCCTTGTCGACGACCTCCAAGACGCCCTCGAGGAGCTCGAGCGGGCGGCGGGTCTATGAGCTCCGGGGTGCCGCGGAGGACCAGCGCGCTCGCGGGGGGCGCCCGGCGGCCGCTCCCCGCCGTCACACCCAGCCCTCGACGCGCATCCGTTCGGCGCTGCGCTCGTGCATGTCGAAGGCGCGCCGCAGCGGCGCGAGGCCCATCAGCGGGTGAGCCAGGCAGTTGTGCACGAGCCAGGCCCGACGATCGGGGATCTCTGGGAGGGCAGAGCGGGTCACGACCGGGCTGAGGTTGAGCCAGTCGGCGCTGCGATCATGCAGCCACACCGTGAGCGCGCAGGGCAAGACCCCGAGCAAGGGGTGCGCGAGGCAGTTGTGGACCAGCGAGGCGAGGGCGTGCATGAGCCCGCCGATCCGTCCGTAGCGGCCGCGGAAGAGCGCGCGGCGCTCGGTGAAGCGAGTCGCCGCGTCCGCCCCCGCGATCGCGGCCTCGCAGCGCTTGGCGTCTCGGGCGCGCTTGCGCGTCGCGGCCTCAGCTTCGGCGCGCTCGCGCTTCTGCGCCCGCCATCGCTTGCTCTTTCCCTTGCGTCGGACGGTCCCAGACTTCGACTTCGAGATCATCATCGTTCGGCTCCTCTATCGGTCTATGCGTGGATCAAAGCGCGTCGCGCCGGCGCTCGCTCCGGGAGGCGAGCGGCGACCCGCGCCGCCTTGGCGACGGTCACGAAGGTCACGTCGGCGCTAGCGAGCTCGCGCCGCCGGCCGTGGCAGAAGTCCATCAGCGGCTTCTTCCACCGCCCGGCCCCCTCCTGGTGGCAGCCGATGTTCAAGAACACCGGCCCCAAGCCCACGCGCGCGCGCTCGAGCAGCGCGTCGAAGGTCTCGGCCATGTACCCGGCGCTCGCGTAGTCCGAGAGCCCGCCGTTGATCGGCATCTCGAGGATGCTGCGCTCCCCCGAGCGGACGAGGTAGGGCTGCGTCATCGGCGTGATCGCTCGACCCCGCGTACCGCGGAGGCTGAGCGAGTTGGCCCGCTCGGGCGCGCGCATCGGCCTGTCGCCCCAGAGGTCGACCTGATAGCTTGCGAGCTCGTTTCGACAGCCGTTGGTGTCGCGGAGGTCGCCGCGGTGACCAGGGCGAAAGCCACGCGACATCATGAGGGGGGGAGCCGCCGAGCAGTCGTAGCGAAACCCGAGCTCCATCAGCGCCTCGTACACGCCGTCGCTGGTCATCGCCCCGCCGCAGCGAAAGCCCCACACCGTCGCGCCGAGCTTGCGCTCGAGCAGGGTGCGCGCAGTCGCGAGGAGCGCGCCGACGTCGCTCCCATAGACGCCGAGGGGCACGCCGTGACCGGTCCCGTCGCCGTTCCAGTCGGGCTCGGAGAGGAAGCGAAGGCCCGCGCGCTCGACCAGCTCCCGCCAGCCATGCACGTGCAGCGCCAGCTCATCGCCCTTGCGGACGACGCTGCGGATCGCTCGAGCAGGATCGACGTGGGGCAGGGCGCCGAGCCAGTAGGTCGGGCAGATGTAGTGCGTGAAGGGGACGCGCGCGCCGAGGCTCACCTCGATCGCGGCGCGCGTCGTCTGGAGGTCGCCGAGATCACGGAAGTGCTCGCCTTCCCAGTCGACGGTGATGGAGACAAACAAATTGGACGTGGACATGCTGACATCGGAGCGGAATGGAGGACCACAGAGGGTGATCCCGGGCGTCGACGAGGGGTCGACGTCCGAGGCTCAAGCCGCGCGCGTACGGGCCGCGGCCCTCGAGCACTCCACGAGCAGACGCTCACGGTGTCGGGGAACCAAAGGACAGGCCGGCCGCGACGCTCAGCCAGCGGCGATGTCGGGGCCTTCGAATTCGAAGGCCCGCGTCGCGGCGGCGTGTGGCGACCGGCGAGCCGGCGATGTCGAGGACGGGCTCATGTCAACGAGCGGGGTCGCAGTGACCCCATCCATGTGGATACCGCCGAGGTCGTCCGCGAGTCAAGCGACAAACCCTCCACCGCTATTTGCTTCCGGTCGACTGGCGCGCCAGAGCGCGGTCTGAGATCGGCGCGTCGATCGATCGGCGAGGTCGACGGCGGCTCGGCGGCTCGGCGGCTCGGCGGCGCGTCGATGACGTTGACGCCCCCGCGTCGCCATCTTGCCGCTGAAGAGGGCGACCGTGTCCGCCTCCTCACGGGAGCGCCAGGATCTCGGTCACGTCCGGCCAGAGCAGCACCAGCCGGTCGCCCGCGGGGGAGACCTGAAAGCCGTTGAGGAGCTCCTCCGGAGAGGTGTAGAGGAGCCCGAATTCGCTGGTCGCCACGGCGAAGGTCTCGATCGAGAGGTCCCCGTCCTTCGCGCCGATGTAGGCGATCGTGCCGCTGTCGAGCCACTGGACCTTGAGGCTCTTGATCCCCGGGACGGTCGTCACGAGCGTCGACGCGAACTCCTCGAAGTCCCACACCCGGACCTCTTGGGTCAGGAGATCGACCCAGGCGAGCGCGTGACCGTCGGGCGCGAGGGCGAGGTCGACCCACGCCTCGCTCACCGCGATCCCGAGCGACGTCGGCGGCCCGGGCTCGACGAGGTCGAGGCGAAGGAGCTCCTCCTCGCCGACGAAGACAAGCGTCGCCTCGGCGGCGTCGACGGCGAAGTCGCGGACGCGCTGCCCCTCGAGGATCGAGGTCGGCGTGACGCCGCGGGGGAAGTCGAGGCGGCGGATTCCGGCGGCCGCGTCCGCCAGGCCGTAGTTGTAGTAGAGATGCTCGATGTCACCGTCCAGGCCCACCTGCCGGAGCCCGGGCTCGCCGCTCACCAGGGCCGACAGGAGCTCGCCGCACGGGTCGAGGAGCACGATCTCCGCCGGCTCCGGCGCGGGCGGGTTGGTGACCGCGACCATGCGGTGCCCCCCTGGCGTGAAGACCAGATCCGCGAGGGGGACGTCGAGGGCGAACACGGGCGGGAGCTCGTCGGGATCGCAGCCGCCTTCGCCGGAGCTGGTCGCGTCGCCCGTCGTCGACGGGTCCCCGGTCGTCGTGCCCCTGGTCTCGTCGGTCGTCGCGTTCGTGGCGGTCGTCGCGTGCGTCGACGCGTCACTCTCCCCCGAGGATGAGGCGTCGCTGGCGGTCGAAGTGGGGCCGCCGGAGGTCGAGCTCGCGCTCAGGCCCCCGTCGGTGGTCGCCTCGCTCGCGGTCGTCCCTGCGGCCGTGACGATCGCGACGTCGTCGCTGAAGCAGGCCGCGCCGAGGCCCGCCCAGGCGAGGAGGAGCGCCCCCGAGGAGGCGCTGGGGAGCGAGGGCACGCGAGGGACGCTCATGCGCTGAAGAGGTCTCGAGGCGGGCCTGGATTACAGGTCGAGCCCGACGACCGCCCCTCAAGCGCCGCATCCGCAGCGTCGCCGCCGGAGGCTCACGGACGCCTGGGCGTATTTGGGGCGCATATCGGGCGCATCCCGGGTGGCGAGGATCGTCGAAGGCGCTGTAATGCCGACGAGCGCCGCGACCTTACCTGTCGGAGCGCGATGACGAGCGCAGATCAACTCCCCAGACCGAGCATCCAATGTCGAGTCCGCTCTACCCCGCGAAGATCGCGGAGACGTCCGGTGCGACCGCGCCTTCGGCCGCAGAGTCTCCGCGCCGACGTGACGAGCTCGGCGTCGACGGCTGCTTCGCGCTGGAGCAGCGCTCCGACTGGGTCGCGCCGCCGGACGAGGGCGACGACGGGCTCGCGGCGGCGGCGATCGGGCTGATGCTCTTGAGTGAAGGATGAACCTCCTATGTCGATGGATCTCGATGGTGTAGCGGCCCGCGCAGGGCTTGATCGTGAGACTGTCATACGCCGCTACGAGGCGGTCCTCCTGGAGGTCGCGGGCCTCGCGTGGGGCCCGCGGCGTCAGCTTGAGGCCCACTACAATGAGGAGAGCGGCGTCGTCGACGTCTTCCAGGTCTTCCGCGTCGTCGAGGTCGTGGAGGAGCGGGTCCGGGAGGTCCCGCTCGCGCGTTGGGCGGAGGAGGGGTTCGCGGCCGGAGACGAGCTGATCGTCCAGGTCTTCTATCGCGATGAGGACGCCGAGTCGGCGCGCGTGCACTGCGCGGAGCACCCCGGTCTGCCGCCCTTCGAGGTGCTCGCCGCCGGGCTGCCGG
>JAGQIT010000829.1:0-156 GCA_020431135.1 Myxococcales bacterium
CCCTTCGTCGTTTGACGCGCTCGCCCGCCCGCCCTCCGCGTGGTTCCGCCGCGCGTCGCATGGGGGAGGGCGCGGCTCCTCGCGCTCGGCTCGCAGCAGCGAGCCGTCCGCGGCATAGGCGAAAATCTCGCGGGCGCCGTCGCTGTAGTCGATCGC
>JAGQIT010000829.1:277-3814 GCA_020431135.1 Myxococcales bacterium
GCTCCGAGCGCGTCGCGGCGGAGCGTGTGCCGGAGGTCGTCGCCGCCGCAGATCTCGAGGAGCCGCCCCTCGAGGTCATAGCGGTAGCGCATGCCGGCGTGCTGGCTGCCGTCGCCGTCGAGCGACGCGAGCCCTCCGCACGGGGCGTAGGTGAGGCGGAGGGCGACGCCGTCGCCGTCGATCGTCAGCGGCCGGCCGAGCGCGTCGCGGTTAAACACACGGCGGGCGCCGTCGGGCTCGATCACGCCGATCAGGCGGTCCGCGCGATCGTAGCGGAACGAGCGTCGCGCCCCGCAGGGGTCGGTGACGGCGACGCAGCGGCCGCGGCGGTCGTAGGTGTAGAGCGTCGCGGCGCCGTCCGGGCGCTGGTGGCGGAGCACCTCTCCGGCGGGGCCGAGCTCGAGTCGCGCGGTGCGATCGTCGTCGACGAAGAACTCAACCGCGCGTGTCTCCGGGGAGAAGGCCCGACGCGTGACGCACCCGGTCGGATCTGTGGCCTCGATCAGGCGCCCCTGCGGGTCGTACGACCAGCGCCAGCGGCCGCCGGCGCCGTCGATCGCGGCGACCCGCCGGCCCTGAGAGTCATGCTCGAAGGACCAGGTGCTGCCGTCGGCGAGGTGCGCCGCGGCGCGGCAGCCGAGGGCGTCGTAGGTGTAGCGGGTCTCGCCGCCGGCGGGGTCGCGCTCGCGGGTGCGCCGGCCGAGGTCGTCGTGGGCGTAGCGCCAGCGCGCCCCGAGGCTGTCTGTGACGGCGCGGACGCGGCCGTAGCCGTCGGCGTCGACGATCGTCACGGCCTCGTCGCCGGACTCGATCACCGTCCGTCGGCGCAGCGGATCGTAGACGAACGCGCGGGAGAAGACGCCGTCGGGGCCGGCGGTCCGCAGGCAGCGGGCGAGCGCGCCGGGGCCGTCGTAGGCGAAGGTGAAGGCGCGGCCGTCCGGGAGGGTCTCGCGGACGAGGCGGTGCGCGTCGTAGGCGAGGCGTAGGTGGTTGCCGAGGGCGTCGACGACGGCGATGAGGTCGCCGCGGTCGTCGTAGCGGTAGCGGGTGTGGACGAGGTCGCCGGGGCCGTCGGGATCGGGGAGGGTGAGGGCGACGACGCGGTCATCGAGCCCGTCAGCGAAGGCCCGCCGCTCCCAGCGCAGGCCGAGCCGCCGCGGGCCCTGGCGGACCGCGAGGAGGCGGCCGCGGTCGTCGTAGTCGAGGTCGACGAGCGTCCCCTCCGGACCGTGGAGCCGGCGCGCGCGGGCGAAGGCGCGGCGCCCCGCGGCCTGCGGATCGCCGGCGACGGGCGCGAGCTCGATCTCTCGGATCCCGTCGTTCGAGTAGGCGTCGCCGTCGGCGATGGTGATCCGCCAGCGACCGCCGGGCTCGCCGTCGATCCGCAGGCCGTGCTGGGGGTCGAGGACGACGAGCCCCGCGAGGTCGCGCTCACGGCGGGGGCCGTCGAGGTCGAGGCCCTGCGGAAGCTCGAGCATGACCTCACGGCCGTCTGGTGTCCGATGGACCAGGATGCGCTCGGCCTCCTCGATCCAGACGGCGACGTCGAATGAGTGGCTCCAGCCGTAGCCGAGGGGCCCCGCGCGGTCGGCCCAGGACGAGGCGTAGCTCCGGCGGAGGGCCAGGTTCCAGCCGCCGCGCAGCGTCGCGTCGACGCCATCCGTCAGGACCGCGCCGGTGACCACGTCGACGGGGTGCCCGGCGAGCATGCGCAGGCGCGGGGCGACGGCCTCGCGGATGCGGACCTTCGCGCGGTCGCCGGTGCTGCGCAGCCGGAGCTTCGTCGCTGCCCACTTGTCGCGGGCGGACTTCGCGACCTTCGTGCCCATGAGCTGCTTTCCGAGCCACTTGCCTAGTGGCAAGTCGGGGACTGGCAGGCCGCCGACCGTCACTGAGTAGTTCAGCGAAAAGACGGTGCCGACGCTGGGCGGGGCCGCCGGGTCGATCTTCGAGAGCGCAGAGCAGACCTCGCGCAAGGCGTCCATCGCTGTGTCCGTGTAGAGCAGCGCGCGTTTGATCTTGGCGCCCGTGGCCGCCGCCGCGGCGCCCTCGGCCTCGGCCGCGCTTTGGGCCGCCGCGAAGGCCGCTTCTGCGGCCTCTCGCGGATCGGCCTCGCCGGAGGATGCCGCGATCTCCATCGCGGACGCCTGGACCCGTCGGGCCCGGGCGACGAGCGCCTGGGTGCGTGCATGCGCACGCGCGCTGCTGACGTCGCCGTGGGCGTTGAGGAATTTTCCGAGGGACTTGCGCCCGAAGTTAAGCGCCTTCGCGCGGTTCTCGGCGCTCTGGTCCTCCGACTTGCCGTCACCGGGGCTCTTGCCATCGCCGTCCTTGCGCGCGTCCTTCGCTGTGCCGCTGCCTCTCGTGCTGGCGCCGCCCTTCGTGTCGTTCCCGGCGTCGCTCGGCGTGCCCTGCTTGGCAGGGCTTTTGTCGCCGTCTTTTGAGTCGCCGTGGGCGCTCTCCGAGTTCGTGCTATTTGCCTCATGGTGGCCGTGGATACTGAAGTCCAGCATCCGCGCTGCTCGACGGCCGCCGATGAAGACCTTGGATGAGCCAGACGTGACGGCGAAGTAGCTGTCGGGCGCGCAGAGAACGAAGCCGAGGTCGCCGGAGCGACCGCTGGGGGCGCCACAAATCCAGACGCTGGTGCTCACGCCGAACCAGAGGGCGCCGATGGTGGGGACCAGGGGGAGGGGTCGCGAGGCGTGCGCGTGGACGCTCCCGATATGCACGGCGCCCATCGCCACCGCCGGGAGGTCTGGCGTCCAGACGCTGTTCAAAGCGGCGGCCAAGGCGTCGGTCGCAATCTGATCGATGGACCCAGTCAGGACGCTCGGCCCGTCGAGCTGGAGGATGTCACCGAGCGAGATATCCGGGTCACGGAGGGTCTTGATCATCGAGGCGAGGTCTGTGTTCGGGATGATCTGTTCGAGCTCGACGGCGGTGCGCTTGCGGTCGTGCTTGGTGAAAGTGAGCTGCGGCTCCTTCTCCGATTTCGTGTCCATAGGAGGGTTTCCTTCGGCGCGGTGGGTGGGCTAGGGCGACGGGGTCGTGTGAGCGAGCGCTTGGTCGGAATAGAGGCGATGACGGGTTGCGAGGGGTCGCGTGTGGCCTCGCGGTCGCGGTGCTCGCGGTCGTGGAGACCGCAATCCGGCGGGTCGAGATCACCGCCGAACGCGGCGGCGTCCGGTGCGGTCGCCTGGGCGCCTCGGGGCGGGGCGACGAGCGGCGTGGAGGTTGAGCGCGCGCGCCTTGTGGGAGCCGGTCGGCTTCCCGAAGTCCGCCTCCTTGCGGTTGTCGGCGGCCTCGCCCTCCGAACCGTCGTCACCGGCGCTCTGGTTGGCGGTGTCCTTGCGCGGGTCCTTCATGGTGAAGGGCGCCTTCGTGTTCACGGCGCCGCGCTTCGTGTTGTTGGCCGTGCTCTTCGCGTTCTTGCCGGTGTGCCGCTTGGGAGTGCCTTGCTCGTCGTGCTTGTCGTTCTTGCTTGTGTCGTGACGGAGCGTCGCGGTTTCCATCGGGGCTTCTCCTTGGGCGCGA
>JAGQIT010000830.1 GCA_020431135.1 Myxococcales bacterium
GCGCCACGCCGACGCCGTCGCCGACGCCGTCGTCCGCGGCCGCTCCGCCGAGACGATCCTCGACCGCACGCCGAGCGCGGGCTCCCGCGCCGCGCCCTCCTCCCCCTCCGCCGCGGTCCAGCGGATCACCCGCGAAGAGGCGATGGAGGACGCTCGCACGGTCCGCGACCTCCGGACCTGGGATCCCAACGTCGGCTACACGCAGCGCGGCGGCTGGGTGACTGCGGTCGGCGAGCGCGGCCGGGTCAAGCGCCCCAACAAGCGCCGCGAGCTCGTCGACGAGCGCCAGATCACCGGGCTCAAGATCGGCTCGTTCAAGCAGGAGACCGAGCGCTACCTCGCGCTCAACCGCGGCGCCCTGACGCTCCGCCAGCTCCACCGCCTCCCCGAGGAGACCGCCAAGCGCATCGACCCGCGCACCGAGACCCCGCGCAACATCCTCCGCGGGCCGCTCGCGTCGAGCTGGAGCTTCGCCAAGCACGAGCTCGCCGGGCCGCACTCGAGCCGGGCCGACAAGACGATCATGAAGCGCCTGTGGGAGTTCCGCGAGCACGACCACGAGCGCGTCCTCCAGCGGACCAAGCGCGAGGTCAACCGCCAGTACGGCAACGAGCGCGGCCTCACCGGGTGGAGCGCCGCCGGCAGCACGTCGCTGACCTCGGACATCGACGTCAACCTCAAGGGCGAGGCGACCGAGCTCGCGGTCGCCGAGTTCAACCGCCAGTTCACGCAGGTCGACGGCTGGCCCTACGAGGCCGGGGTCGTCTACGACGTCAACGTCTACGCCCTCGACTTCATGCACGCGCCGCGGGGCGTCGCGCCGCCGGGGCCGGGGCCGGGGCCGCGCCTCGTCGGCGAGGAGGGCAAGCGCGAGGGCCGGCCGGAGGGCGGTGTCCACGACGCCGCGATCCGAGCGGTCGACATCAGCAACCAGGAGGAGTGGTCCCTCCTCAAGATCCGCCTCTACATGACCGAGGCTCAGTGGCGCAGCTACAAGCGGAGCGTCGATCCGGCCGACGCCCGCAACGGCACCTGGGCGAACGTCGAGGCCAAGTACGACCTCTACCGCCAGACCCTCGTCGACGAGATGAAGGCGCTCACGGGCAGCCGCCTGCCGCTGGCGCCGCGCGCCGGGCAGACGGGGATCGAGAGCATCCACAGCGCCGCGAGCCGCCTCGTCGGCGGCGGCGGGGCCCGCCACGACCGCGAGGCCCAGATCGAGAACCTGATGATCGGCGCGAGCAACCGTGTCTACGAGCGCAAGCTCCAGGACATCGCCCGCCTCCGCCGCAGGCTCCAGGGCCAGATCGCCTGGTACGAGTACGCCCTGCGCGGCGGTCACGGACGCGTCGCGCGGCGCCTCGAGCGGGAGGTCGATCAGCTCGTCGCCGACCTCCGCGACGCCCTCTCGGAGGCCGCCCTGTACTCGAACGAGGCCTACCTGACCAGCGGCGCCGTCAACCACACGGTCGTCGGCCTGCAGATCGGCGCCGGCATCTCGCAGACCAAGGCGAGCGCGCTCCAGGCGGTCAACGAGAACCTCGGCGACAGCCTCAAGGAGATGAGCCGCCACGGCGGCTCGCTCGGCGAGGCCGCGTTCAAGGCCGGCAAGTACATGTGGCGCCTCGCCGACGCGGCGATCGACATGGGGGTGCGCACCGCCGACGTCCGCAGCCTCTACCGCGCCGGCTACGAGATCGCCAACGTCATCAAGAAGCGCGTCGGCGTCGACCAGCACGCCCTCTCCGCCGACGAGGTCCAGCGCGAGCTCCAGATCCCCGACCGCCGCCGCCGCGGCGTCCTCCTCCTCAAGCGCAAGGTCACGGAGATCGCCACCGCGATCGCAGCGCGCTACAACACCCACTTCCGCGCCCACCACGCGGACGTGCGCGGCCGGCCGATCACCAGCGGTCGCCGGGCGCGGCTCTGAGGCGCGCGCTCGTGTCCCCTGGGACAGGCCTGAGCCTGCCCCGCGGCAAGTGTCCCGACGACGCCCGCGCGGGCGGCCGCGGCGCTTGAGAACACAGCGCTTTCTCGCCGGCACGCGGGCTGCTCTGTGCCCCGGGCATGGACACGCGAACCTTCGCACCCTCCCACCTCACGCTCCTCTCCGCCCTCCTCCTCGCGCCCCTGGCCTGCGCCGACGACGTCGCGCCGAACGCCGCGCCCGAGGCCTTCCGCGGCGGCGACGAGGCGACCATCCGCGGCGAGCTCGAGCTCCTGCGCGACGGCCTGAGCGCGGTCGCCGACGACCCGGAGCTCGCCGCCCTCGCCCACGAGCAGATCCTCGCCGCCGCCGAGGCCGGCGAGTTCGAGGTCACGCTCGCCGACCTCGCCGCGGCCGCCGCCGAGCTCGACCTCGACCTCGCCGCGGCGATCCAGGCCGGCGTTCTCGCCCGCGGCGGCAGCGACCAGGAGGCCGCCCACGCCGCGGCGATCCTCAAGGGCTTCACCGCCGAGGGGCTCACCGCCGCGCCGACCCTCTACGTCCCGCAGCTCGACCTCGACTACTTCGGCCTCGACGCCTGGGGGGCGCCGGCGCTCCTGTCGACGATCGCCTCGACCGAGGGCGATCTCGTCGCCGCGATCGAGGCGGGCGGCCCGGAGCTCCTCGTCGACGAGGGCGCGCTGGTCTCGGCGCCGACGTGGTTCCTCGCCTACATCCCGGGTAACGACGACAGCCCGAGCCCGCTGCGCTTCTGGGCCCGCTGCTACTGCGTCCAGACGAACCCGCAGGGCGGCACCGTCGGGGTGACGTGCGCCACCGGCGGCTCGGCGACGACGCTCGGCACCTGCGGACGCACCGGGCTCTTCGGGAACAATTGCAACGGCGTCTGCGGCGGAGCGAGCGGCAAGTAGCGAGGGCCGATCGCCGCCGAAACGACGCATCCGCGGGGCGCCGGCGGGCGCCCCGCTCGCGCGACCGCGTGCTATCAATATAGCGCACGTCGTCACGCGGCGCGCGAGGTTATGATCATAACCTCGCATGGGTCGCTCGCTACGGTCGCATCCGCCGGTGCTCGTGCGGGTCGTAGATCCTCGCGCCGACGTAGACATCGCCGCCCTCGACGTCGAAGTCGACGAAGTCGCCGTCGATCCCCGCGGCGAAGGTCAGCACCCGGGCCGCGTCCGTGCCGTCCGCGCGGACCCGCCAGATCGCCTCCGCGGAGTTGAAGAGGACCCAGCCGCCCTCGGCGACGACGCGGTCGCGGTTCCCCCGCGTCCACGACGTCCCTGTCTCGGGGATCAGCTCGCGGACCTCGCCGCCGGCCTTGGCGACCGCACGCAGGGCGCGGCCCTCCTCGCCGGCGACCACCCAATAGACACTCGCCTCGTCGATCGTCACGCAGCGCGGATAGAGCTGCTTCACCGCGAGGGTCTCGGGCCGCGCCGCCCCCCACGCGAGGCGACGGACCGCCCCCGGGCGCGCCGCGGTCCCCTCGCCCCAATTGAGCCAGTAGAGCGCGTCCGCGTCGGCCGCGAGGTCCTGCGGGCGCGCCTCGTCGTCGATGATCGTCACCGGCTTCGCCCCCGCGTCCTCGAGGCGGACGCCGCGGATCGCCCCCGTCTGACTCGCCCCGCCGCGGTCGATCGGCCACAGCGCCCAGCCGCCGCCGATCGCCGCGAAGTAGGCGGACTCCTCCGCGAGCTTGCGCGGCGCGGCGCCGGTCGTCGACGCGAGGATCACGGCGGACTCCTCCGCGATCAGCAGATCGTCGCCGCGCCGCGCTAGCGCCTGGATCCGACCGCCGCCCCAATCGACGAGGCGCATCGCGTCGCGCCGCGCGTCGGGGCCCGAGGCCGCGATCGGCAGGCCGACGAGCGCTGAGAAGGTGATCGAGCCGACGTAGAGGATCTCCCTGTCATCGACCGAGACCGGACCCGGTCGACCCGACTCGTAGTAGAGGAGCTCGGCCTCGCCGCCGGTGACCGGCGCGCGCACGAGGATGGAGCAGCCGTGCTCATGCTCCGGAGGACAGGTGACGAGCGCCGCCGGGGCGATGACCTCGGGCGCCGGCGTGGCCGCGGAGGGGGTCGCCCGCGCCTCGCCGTCCTCGCCGCGCTCTGGCCCGGCGGCCTGCGCCGACGCGGGCCCCTTCGGCGGGGCAGCGCCGTCGCCCGGCGTCGGCGAGCAGGCGAGCGACACGAGCGACACGAGCGACACGAACGAGAGGAACAGCCGAGCGCTACCCCGAGCCAGAGACGTCGTGTGGCCTCGCGCAGAACTCATCGCGCCGCGAGCGTCGGCGATGCGAGCTCGGTCGGCGACGGCGGGCGAGGTCGCCCAGGACCCCTGCCCCAGGCTCACCCGAGACGGGGGCCGCCGCGCGCCCTGAACCGAAGAGAAGCTCCGCGCGTCGCTCGACCCCACGGCCCCGAGGCTACCACCGCGCCGCCTCAGCCAGGCGGCGATGCGCGCCCGGGGCTCGCGCAGGAGCGGCCGCGCGTTCAGACCGCGAGAGCTTGCTCGGGCCTCGGCGCGCGTGCTCTCGCGCGGCGAAGCCCGGGGCCAGACGCGGCGTCAAGCGCCGCGGCTCAGACGTCCACCCTGGCCCCGACCGCAGCGTCGGGCGCTCGGGCACCCGAGACCCGAGCGCCGCGGCGCACGGCGCCTACTTGCACACGTTCTGGTAGTACCAGTTGTTGGCGTAGATGAAGGGCTTGGTCCCCTTCGCCACCGGCTGGACGAAGCAGTTGGCGCCGTCGAAGCGGCTCCCGCCCTTCGGGCACGTGTTGGCGCCGACCGGCGTATAGTAGTAGTTGCCGCCGTAGATGAACGCCTTCGTCCCGGACGGCGGCGTGCCGATGTAGCAGTTGGCCCCGTCGAAGTTGCCGCCGTGCGGGCACGGGTTTTGGCAGCCGCCGCCGCCCTGGACCTGGCGCGCGTCCTTGACGATCTGCGGCTCGCCGCCCGACTGCCCCTTGATCCGGTACTGGTGGCCGTTCGTGCCCGGCGGCTTCTCGAGGAGGATCACCGGGGTCAGGCCGGCGACGCCCGAGAAGGTGTTGCCGTAGCGCGTCTTGGAGCGGTCGATCGTGAACGACGCCGTCGCGCCCTGGACCTGGCCCCTGTCGTCGAGGAAGCAGACGGTGCCGCGCATCGCCTTCGTCGCCTTGCCGCCGGTGCGCTCGAGGTCGAGGCGGTAGGTGTCGGACATCACCGGCGGACCGGCGAAGGTGCGCTCGTAGAGGAGCGTGCCGCTCGCCCACTGGCCCTCGCCGAGGCCGCGCGGGCCGACCTTCCACTGCGAGTCGCCGGCCATGCCGTTGTACTTGTGGATCGTCGCGTCGACCTGGGCCTTGGCCTTCTCATAGTCCTCGACGCACTTCTGCGCCGCCGCGGCGTCGTCCTTGTTGAAGAACTGGCAGACGCCCTTGGCGATCTTCGGGCCGTTCTTGTCGAAGAAGCTCTTGAACTTGATCCACTCCGAGGTGCACGGGTTGCCCGCCGCGGCGGGGGTCGCCGCGCCGAGGAGCAGGGCGGCGGCGGCGGTCGCCGGGACGAGCGCGCGGACGACAGCGCCGACGCGCGAGGCACGGGGGAACTGCGAGGGGGATGCGGTGTTGGTCAGCATGCCTTCTCCTATGCAGCGACGGCGGCGAACCAACGCGACCTCGACACTTTTTCTCCTCTTTTCAGCAGCTCCACTTCGCGCCTCGGACGACCGCGCGCCTCCGCCCGCCGAGCGCCCAACACGCATGTTCGGACATATCCCTTTCGACATGTCGATGTGGCTCGGCCCCACGACGACCGAGCCATCGCGATGCCCGTCACGCGCGCCCCTCGCTCTCAGCCCGTCGACGCGCGGGCCTGGCGCTCCGCCGCGCTCAGCCCCCGTCGCCCTCGTTCCCTTCCTTCAGGTGGTGCTTCGGATCGACCGGGCGCACGAGCGCGTTGGCGACGAGGGCGACCGCGAGGAGGCCGGCCATCAGCCACATCGTCGAGTTGTAGACCGTCGCCGAGGGATCGACGGTCCCCGGCGGCGCGAGCTCCATCAGCCGCGGGATCGTCACGGTCTTGGCGTCGACGAGCGGCGCGAGCTGGTCGACGCCGGCGCCGAACCTCGCCTCGAAGGCGGCCGGGTCGACCTCGGCCGCGAGCCTCTCGATCGCCCGATCGACCGCGCGGGCGCGCAGCGACGTGATCGCCAGCGGCCCGAGAACGCCGGCGGTGCTCCAGGCGGTGAGCAGGCGCCCGTGGATCCCGCCGACGAAGCGGGCGCCGAAGATGTCGGCGAGGTACGCCGGGATCGTCGCGAAGCCGCCGCCGTACATCGTGAAGATGATCATCGTCGCCGCGTAGAAGACCACCAGCCACACGACCGCCGGCGACGCGCTGACCTGCTGCGCCGTGTAGGGGATCGACAGGTAGAGGGCGATCCCGAGGACGAAGAAGATCGTGTAGGTGTTCTTCCGCCCGATGTAGTCGGAGGTCGTCGCCCAGAAGAAGCGACCGAGCATGTTGAAGACGCTGATCATCAGCACGTAGGTCGCGGCGAAGGCCCCGTCGACGACGTCGGGGAGCGTGCCGCCGAAGATCTCCGACATCATCGTCTTGGCGACCCCGAGGACGCCGATCCCCGCTGTGACGTTGAAGCAGAGAACGACCCAGAGCAGGTAGAACTGCGGGGTCTTGAGCGCCTGGTCGATGGCGACGTCGTGGCGGGTGACCATCCGCTTCTCGGCCTCGTCCTCGGTCGGCGGCTCCCAGCCCTCGGGGCGCCAGCCGGGCGCCGGGAGGCGGTAGGAGAAGGCCGCGACCACCATGATCACGAGGTAGGCCGCGCCGAGAACGAAGAAGGCCGCGGCGACGCCGGTGTCGCCGGTGCCGACGACGTAGACCCCCTCGGGGCCGGGGACGATCATCGACGCGACATCGCTCGCGCCGACGACGATCACCTCGCGAAGCTCGCCGCTGACCTGCGCGAGGCGGCGGCCGCCCTCGGTGACGAGGTCGACGTCGGCGACCGGCCCGAGGAAGTCGGGCGCGCGGTAGAAGAGGCCGAGGAGCCGCTCCTTGAGCGGCGCGCCGATCATCGCCCCGCCGCCGAAGCCCATGATCGCCATCCCGGTGGCCATGCCGCGGCGATCGGGGAACCACTTGATAAGCGTCGACACCGGCGAGACGTAGCCGAGGCCGAGGCCGACCCCGCCGATCACGCCGTAGCCGAGGTAGAGGAGCCAGAGCTGGTGCGAGAGGATCCCGAGGCCGCCGACGAAGAAGCCGCCCCCCCAGAGCAGCGCCGCCGTCACGCCGACCATCCGCGGCCCGACGCGCTCGAGCCACTTGCCGCCGACCGCCGCCGACAGCCCGAGGAAGACGATCGCGACGGAGAAGATCCAGACGACGTCGCTGAGGAGCCAGTCCTCGGCCGCGCTGCCGACGACGCCGAAGGCCCGGGTCAGCGGCAGGTTGAAGATCGACCAGGCGTAGACCGAGCCGATGCACAGGTGGATGGCGATCGACGCCGGCGGCACCCGCCAGCGGTTGAAGCCGGGACCGGCGACGATCCGCTCCTTGTTCGGGAGATCCGCGAAGAGGCCCATAGCGCGAGCAGAGTACACCCCCGCGGCGATTGGCCGACGCGAGCAAGACTCTGGCCGACGCGGGCAAGCGCGGCCCGACGGCGGCGGCCTACAAGGTCCTCGCCATGATGACCCGCCGCCACGCAACCCGCTCCCTCCCCCGCTTCGCCCTCGCCCTCGCCCTGAGCGCCTCTGCCTGTGACACGACCGAAGACGCCGAGAACGACGTTAAGGGGGAACTCCACACCTTCGCCTCCGACGCCAGCGGCTTCGACACCCGCGCCTTCTACTACGACACCGGCGAGGAGGTCGTCGTCTTCGACGCGCTCTTCACCGAGCCGCTCGCCGAGGCCCTGGTCGCCGAGATCGAGGCGACCACCGACTCGCCGATCACCTTCGTCGTGATCACCCACCCGAACCCCGACAAGTTCAACGGCGTCGGCCCGCTGCGCGCGGCCGGGGCGACGATCGTCGCGTCCGAGGCGACCGCCGCCGCGATCCCCGGCGTCCACGCCTACAAGCGCGACTACTTCGTCGGCGCCGGCATGTTCTCCGAGGAGACCTACCCGCCGGAGGCGACCGTCGACCAGACCTTCGCCCGCGCGCTGCGCCTGCCGCTGGCGAGCGGCGCCGTCGTCGACCTCGAGGTGCTCGACAACCCGGGCGTCTCGTCGACCCAGACCGTCGCCCACATCCCGGCGATCGACGCCCTGATCGTCGGCGACCTCGTCCACCACCGCGCCCACGCCTGGCTCGAGGGCGGGATCGTCGACGGCGCCCCGCGGCCGGATCTTGGGAGCTGGCGGGCGGCGCTCGGCGAGCTCCTCGCCTACCCAGAGGCCACCGTCGTCTACGGCGGCCGCGGCGAGCCGGCGCCGCTCGACGCCGCCGTCACCGAGCAGCGCCGCTACCTCGAGGTGATGGAGGGGCTCGTGAAGCGCTATGTTGATAGCCTGAATGACCCCGTCGACGCGCTCACCGGCGACGACGCGGGGACCCACTACGCGGCGCTCACCGACGCGGCCAAGGCCGCGTTCCCCGACTACGCGCTCGACTACATGATCACCTACGGGGTCTACGGCCTCGCCCTAGCGCTCGCGGAATAGCGCGCGGGCGCCGTCACAGCGGGAGGGAGCGCGCGCCGATATGCTCATCGCCAGCCGGCGCCTCGCCGTCGTCGGCGCGCGCGCGGTCGACCGCGCCCTCGAGCGCCCAGAGAGCGCGGGACGTGGCTAGGCGTCCGGGGCCGTCGGCGCGTTCTCCGGTCCCCCCTCGATCCCGAGGTGGAGGATCCGCGACCCGGTCTGGTTCACCGGGTTCGTCGACTTGCCGATCACCACCCCGGCCTCGGGCGCGAAGTAGTCGCGGATCACCTTGCCGTAGATGTCGCGCACCTGGGCGAT
>JAGQIT010000831.1 GCA_020431135.1 Myxococcales bacterium
CGTGAGGGCAGGGGAGCTAGCGAGAGTGTCGCCGCCGGGCCGGGGCTGCTAGCCTCGCGGGCATGGGTCCGATCCTCGCCTCCGCCGGCGCCTTCGCCATCGGCCTCTTCGTGATGGCCTCCATGTCCCCGAACATCGTCGTCAAGGACTCCTGGCGGGCGTTCCAAGTCGCCGGGCTGTGCGGCCTCGCGTCCGCGCTCCTCGGCAAGCTGGTCGTCGCGATCCTCAGCCTCATCCTCCTGCCGATCCTCCTCGCCGGGCCGCTCGGCGTCTTCGTCCTCCACGCGCTCTTCAACGGCGCGCTGCTCTTCGGCGCGACGACCTACCTCGACGGCTTCAGCTTCAAGAGCGTGCGCACCCTCGGCCTCGTCGCCGCGGGTCTGACGCTCGTGCAGATGATCGTCCGCGCCGGCGCCTAGGCGCCTGGCACGGCGCCCGCGCTGACGGACGCAGCGCGAGCGCGCGTGCGAAGACCATCCGGTTGACGGTCGCTTGGCGCGTGTGCCGGACGCGACGACGCTCGGCGAATGCGGGCGCTCGCGCGCCTATTCCCGTGCTCGATCGCACGTCTACGCAGCGGTCGTCGCCGCGCCTCGAGCACCCGGGCTGCTAGGCTGCGCCCGACATGTGCGGCGTCTTCGGTATCGCCAACCACCCTGAGGCCGCGAACCTGACGTACCTCGGCCTCCACGCCCTCCAGCACCGCGGGCAGGAGTCCGCCGGCGTCGTCAGCAGCGAGGGCGGGACCCTCCACGCCGTCCGCAAGATGGGCCTCGTCGCCGACGTCTTCAGCGCGGACCTCCTGCGCTCGCTCCACGGCGCCGTCGCGGTCGGCCACGTCCGCTACTCGACCGCCGGCGGCTCGCTGCCGAAGAACATCCAGCCGCTGACCGCCGAGTACCGCCACGGCGCGGTCGCCCTCGCGCACAACGGCAACCTCGTCAACGCCGAGGCCCTCCGCGACTCCCTCGAGCGCGACGGGGCGATCTTCGCCTCGAACTCCGACACCGAGGTCATCCTCCAGCTCATGGCGCGGTGCCCCCAGCCGACGCTCACCGGCCGCTTCGCCTGGGCCTTGAGCCACGTCAAGGGCGCCTACAGCCTGGTCATGACCTCCGAGGATCGCCTGGTCGCCGCCCGCGATCCCTTCGGCTTTCGGCCGCTGATCCTCGGCCGCCTGCGCTCGAGCCCGCGCTC
Organism: Myxococcales bacterium; assembly: GCA_020431135.1. Taxonomy (GTDB): domain Bacteria; phylum Myxococcota_A; class Polyangia; order Nannocystales; family Nannocystaceae; genus JADJRG01. Next base: position 1,198 of record JAGQIT010000831.1, read on the forward strand.
CTACGTCGTCGCCTCCGAGACCTGCGCCTTCGATCTCATCGAGGCCGAGGCGATCCGCGACGTCGAGCCCGGCGAGATCCTGACCATCGAGGGCGAGACGCTGCGCTCCGAGCGGATCCCCAGCGAGCCCAAGCGCTTCTGCGTCTTCGAGCACGTCTACTTCGCGCGCCCCGACTCGCGGATCAACGGCCAGGGCGTCTACGAGCTGCGCCTGCGCATGGGTAGCGTCCTCGCCCGCGAGGCCCCGGTCGACAACGCCGACATGGTCATCCCGGTCCCGGACTCGGGGGTCGTCGCCGCCCTCGGCTACGCCCGCGCGGCCGACATCCCCTTCGAGATGGGCCTCATCCGCAACCATTACGTCGGTCGCACGTTCATCGAGCCCAAGGACTCGATCCGCCACTTCGGGGTCAAGCTCAAGCTCAACCCGGTGCCGGGGCTCCTCGACGGCAAGAAGGTCGTCGTCGTCGACGACTCGATCGTCCGCGGCACGACCTCGCGCAAGATCGTCAAGATGATCCGCGAGGCCGGGGCGGCCGAGGTCCACGTCCGGATCTCGTCGCCGCCGGTCATCCGCCCGTGCTTCTACGGCATCGACACGCCGACCCGCGGCGAGCTGATCGCCAACAGCCACTCGCCGGCCGAGATCGCGCGCTACATCACCGCTGACAGCGTGGCCTACCTGTCGCCCGAGGGCCTCGCCGAGGCGGTCCACGGCGGCGCGGGCGGCTTTTGCACGGCCTGCTTCACCGGCGACTACCCCGTCCCCTTCGAGCCGCCGGCGCAGCGCCGTCAGCTCCGGCTTGTCGAGCTCTAGCCCGCTGTGGCAAGGATCCCCCCGCGATGTCCGAGACGCCCGCACCCGACTTCATCCTCGAGCACAGCAAGCTCAGCGAGCTGATGACCCAGCTCGCCCAGCGGATCGGCGAGCTGCGGAGGCATCTTTGACTACGAAGGCAAGCGCGAGAAGCTCGAAGAGCTCGAGATCCAGGTCGCTGATCCGAGCTTCTGGGACGACAGCGATCGGGCCCAAGGGGTCCTCCGCGAGCAGGCGGGCCTGAAGAAGGTCGTCGACCAGCTCGACGACGCGCAGGCGCGCCTCGACGACGCCGGCGTGCTCTACGAGCTCGGCCGCGAGGAGGACGACCTCGAGTCGATGCGCGAGGCCTGGCGCGCGCTCCAGGAGCTCGACCGCGCCGTCGCGGGGCTCGAGTTCCAGCGCATGCTCTCCGGCGATCACGACCGCTCGAACGCGCTCGTGTCGATCAACGCCGGCGCCGGCGGGGTCGACTCGCAGGACTGGGCCGAGATGCTCCTGCGCATGTACCAGCGCTGGGGCGAGCGCCAGGGCTTCAAGGTCGAGGTCCTCGACCTCCAGGAGGGCGACCAGGCCGGGATCCGCAGCGCCGAGCTGTCGATCGCCGGCGAGTACGCCTACGGCTACCTGCGCTCGGAGATCGGCGTCCACCGCCTCGTCCGTATCTCGCCCTTCGACGCCCAGGCGCGGCGCCAGACCTCCTTCGCCAGCGTCATGGTGCTCCCGGACATCGGCGACGACAGCGACAGCGACATCGAGGTCGTCGACGCGGATCTCAAGGTCGACAAGTACCGGGCCTCCGGTGCCGGCGGCCAGCACGTCAACAAGACCGAGTCCGCCGTCCGCCTGACGCACATCCCGACGGGGATCGTCGTCGCCTGCCAGATGGAGCGCTCGCAGCACAAGAACATGGCGATCGCCATGCGCATGCTGAAGGCAAAGCTCTGGGAGCGCGAGGAGCAGCGCCGCCTCGCCGAGCGCCAGGCCCTCGAGGGCGAGAAGATGGCCAACGAGTGGGGCTCGCAGATCCGCTCGTACGTCATCCACCCCTACCAGCAGGTCACGGACCACCGCACCGACCTCAAGGTCTCGCAGGTCCAGGCGGTGCTCGACGGCGACCTCGAGCGCTTCATCGAGGCCTTCCTCCTCAAGCAGGGGGGCATGGACGCGCCTGGCGAGGAGTCGGCGGCGACGTGAGCGAGGCGGCGGAGCGCCTCGGGGGCAGCCGCCTCCACTGGATGATCGCCTGGCGGCATCTCCGAGCAGGCGACCGCGCGCCGACCTTCGTCACGCCGCTCTTCTTCCTCGCCGCCTACCTGATCCTCGTCGGCCTCGGCCTCTCGGCGGTCGCCTACCTCGGCGGCCCCGAGGCGGCCGACGTCGCCAAGGACGCGCTCATCGAGGGCGCGCCGCTGGTCCCCGAGCTCAGCGCCGGGGCGCCCCCCGAGCCGCCGCCGATCGAGGCCTACTACGGGCTCATCGGCGGCTCGACGCTCTTCGTCGGCCTGATGCTCCTCCTCGGGGCCGCGCTCTCGCGGGTCTTCACCCTCCTGGCGACGGTGATCATCATCTCGGTGATGCTCGGCTGCATGGCCCTGGTGGTCGTGCTCTCGCTGATGACCGGCCTCGAGCACGAGCTCCGCGACAAGATCCTCGGCCAGCTCTCGCACATCCGGATCGCCCGCGACGATCACCGGCCCTTCAGCGACTACCTCGAGCTCACCGCCAAGCTCGCCGAGGCCCCCGGGGTCGTCGGCGTCAGCCCCTACCTCAAGGGCGAGGTGATGGTCCGCAACGGCCTCAACCGCCAGGGCGGGATCCTCACCGGGATCATCCCCGAGCGCGAGGCTACGGTCTCCTACCTCCCGGACATCGTCGACGAGGGCAAGTACGACTACCTCGATCACCCCGAGCGGATCCCCGAGGCGTCCTTCTCCTTCGAGGTCACCCGCGAGGATCCGCCGCCGCAGGGCAGCAAGGGCGGGAAGATCAAGCCGCAGCTCCGCGGTCTCGACGACGACGACGACGAGAACGAGCTCGGCCTCGGCGCTGTGATCCCTCGAGCGAAGCCGGGCGCGGGCGGTCTGCCCGAGCCGATCAAGCTCCCGGCGCCGGTCTTCAGCGACGACGCGGACGAGGGCTGGGAGGATCCGGCGGTCGAGATCCCGAAGCTCCGCGCCGACGGCGAGCTCCCGGACAAGGTCGACGCGCCGGACGAGATCGACGAGGCTGACGGCGCCGAGAAGAGGACGAAGAACAGGAAGGCGGACCTCGACGCCGTGATCAAGCGCTACGGCGTCAAGGGCCCGCTCAAGGCCGACGACGAGCCGCCGCCGGCGACCACCCGCGTCCCGCTCCCGCGCCCCGGAAGCGACGAGGACGAGGGCTGGGAGGATCCCGCCCTTGAGATCGCCAAGCTCCGCGACGAGGGCGTTCTCCCGCCCGCGCCCGAGACCGAGGGGGAGGGCGAGACCGCGGGCAGCGGCGCGGCGGATCCTGAGCCCGACGGCGCCCCCGACGAGAGCGACGCCACAGACGAGGAGGGCGACGCCGAGCCGGACGCCCTCGCACCGGTGCTCCTCGGCAGCGAGAAGGCCCGCGAGCTCATCGCCCACGTCGGCGATCGCGTCCAGCTGATCACGCCGATCGGCCGCCAGACCCCCGTCGGTCGCATGCCCGGGCGCATGGATGTCCGCGTCGCCGGGGTCTTCAACGCCAACCACTACGAGTACGATCGCTGGCTGGTCTACGCGCCGCTGGCGACGGTCCAGTCGTTCCTGCGCACCGGCGATCGGATCTCCGGGATCGAGGTCCGCGTCGACGACGTCGATCGGATCCCCGAGCGCAAGGTCGTCCTCCAGGGGATCCTCAAGGACGCCGGCCGCGACGACCTCGTCGTCCGCGACTGGCAGGAGCTCAACGCCTCGCTCTTCTCGGCGATGGCCCTCGAGAAGATCGCCGTCTTCATCGCGCTGCTCTGCGTGATCCTCGTCGCCTCCTTCGGGATCCTCGGCTCGAACCTGATGAGCGTCCTCGAGAAGTCGAAGGAGATCGCGATCCTCAAGACGATGGGGACCTCGGACAGCCTGATCCAGCGGGTGTTCATCGCCGAGGGGCTCTGCCTCGGGATCCTCGGCGGCCTCATCGGCGTCATCGTCGGCATCGCCCTGTGCGTCGTGCTCGACAGGTTCGGCCTGCCGCTCAGCGGCGACCTGTCGAAGTTCGAGCCGCTGCCCGTCGCCATCGACCCGGTCGAGATCGTCGTCGTCGTCGTCTCGGCCCTCATCATCGTCTGGCTCTCGAGCCTCTACCCGGCCCGCGTCGCCTCGCGGATGCGCCCCGTCGAGGCGCTGCGCAAGGCCGAGGCCTAGGTCGGCGCGAAGGGACGCAGCGGCATGCGGGAGACGCTCGAGAGCTGGATCGCCTGGCGTCACCTCCGCTCGCGGGGGACGCGTCGGTGGCCGCGGGCGGTCGGGGTCACCTCGGCGATCATCATCGGCGGCGGGATCGGGGCGCTCGTCTGGGCGCAGAGCACCGCGGCGATCGCCGAGGAGGTCGCGGGCGGGCCAGCGGCCGAGCTTTTTGTCCCGGCGTCCGCCGACCTCGCCAGCCTCGTCGGCCTCATCGCCCTCGCGCTCGGGATCCTCGGCCTCGGCCTGGCGATCCTCGCCGAGGTCTTCAACCTCCTGAGCGCGATCATCATCCTCTCGGTCGCCCAGGGGTGCATGGCGCTGGTCGTCGTTCTCAGCCTGATGACCGGCCTCGAGCAGGATCTCCAGGGAAAGATCATCCGCCAGTCCGCGGAGATCCGGATCACCGACCGCGAGGGCGAGCCCTTCACCGGCTACGCCGAGATCACCAGCGCCCTCAACGACCTCGCGGAGGTCGCGGCCGCGAGCCCCTACGCTGAGGGCGAGGTGATGCTCCGCAGCCCCTACAACCGCTCGGGCGGGCTCCTCGTCGGCGTCGTCCCGGAGGCGCACGCCCAGGTCTCGACGCTCCCCGAGCAGATCGATCGCGGCGACTACCGCTTCCTCGTCGATCCCGCGTCCGGCCATTGGGAGGAGCTCGATCGCCTCCAGCGCGCCCGCGAGGAGGCGGCGGCCCAGGCGATCGCGGCGCAGCGGGCCCGCGATCGCTCCGCTCGCGGCGAGGCGCCGGACGAGGACGACTCGAGCGGCGGCGGCGACAGCAACGAAGTCGATGTCGGCGACACGGCCTCTGAGCCCGCGGACGCTGACGGCGGCGACTGGGAGGATCCGGCGGTCGAGGTCCCGAGAATTCGCGGCGAGGCCGGGGGCGAGCTAGCGGGTGACGCGGCGCCGACGGAGCAAGCGCCCGCGGCCGTCGCGGACGACGCGGGCTGGGACGACGAGGGCTGGGAGGATCCCTCCGTCGAGATCCCAAAGCTCCGCGCAGAGGGCGTGATCCCGCCGAAGGTCCCGGCCGTCGATGGCGCGCCCGAGGACGAAGCCGGCGAAGCTGCTGAAGCCGCCGAGCCTGCGGACGCGAGCGACGCGCTGGAGCCCGACGAGGCTGACATTCCCGCGGCTCCCGAGGCGGAGCCCGCGCTGGCGAGCGGCGTCGAGGAGTCGGGCGATCGCGTCGGCGACGACGACGGGCAGGGCGGGCCGGCGCTGGTTCCGCTCCTCATCGGCGCGGAGCTCATCGAGGAGCTCGGCGTCCCGCTCGGCGCCCGGATCCAGGTCATCACCCCGATCGGGCGCATGACCCCGAGCGGCCAGGTCCCGGGTTTCCTGGCCGTCCGCGTCGTCGGCGTCTTTTATTCCGGGAATTACGAGTACGACCACCAGAACGTCTACGCGCCGCTCGACCGCGTCCAGGCGCTCCTGCGCCTCGGCGACGCCGTCACCGGCATCGACGTCAAGCTCACCGACAGCGATCGCCTCGATCCCGCGGTCGCCGCGATCCGCGGCCGCCTCGCCTCGCTCGGCCGCGACGACCTCAAGGTCGAGACCTGGCGAGAACTCCACCGAAACCTGTTTTCGGCGATGTTCCTCGAGAAGGTGGCGATGTTCATCGGCCTCCTCTTCGTCGTCCTCGTCGCCGCCTTCGGCATCCTCGCCACGAACCTGATGAGCGTCCTCGACAAGGCCCAGGAGATCGCGATCCTCAAGGCNNATGGGGTCCAGCGACCGCCGGATCGCCCGCGTCTTCATGCTCGAGGGCATGATCGTCGGCGTCGTCGGCTCGGCGGCGGGGATCGGCGTCGGCCTCCTCTTCTGCGCCCTCCTTGCCGAGCAGGGCCTGCCGCTGCCCGCCGAGAACTTCTACACCCAGCGTCTGCCGGTGGTGGTCTCCCCCCTCGAGGTGTGCGTGGTCGGCGTCTCAGCCCTCGTGATCGTCTGGCTGTCCAGCGTTCACCCCGCACGCACCGCGGCCCGCCTGCGACCCGTAGACGGGCTCCGATCGACGGAGTGACCAGCGTTGACACGAAAAAACGCCCATCTTAGGGTAGCGCCCGCATTTCGGACCCCCCGATGAGCCACGCCGCACCTTCGGAGAGCTCCACCGCCCTGGTGCGGGTGGAGCACATGCACAAGGAGTTCACCCACGGGGCGCGGGTGCTCCACGTGCTGCGCGACGTCGATCTGACCCTCGCGCCAGGTGAGATGGTGACGATCATCGGCGCCTCCGGGGCCGGCAAGTCGACGCTCCTCCACTGCCTCGGCACCCTCGATCTGCCGACGCGCGGGCGGATCCTCTTCGGCGACGTCGACATCACCCGCCTGTCGCCGCCGGACCTCGCCGCCTTCCGCAACGAGACGATCGGCTTCGTCTTCCAGTTCCACCACCTCCTCGCCGAGTTCACGGCCCTCGAGAACGCGATGATGCCGGCGCTGATCGGCCGCCTCCCGCGCAAGGAGGCGCGCGAGCGGGCGACCGAGATGCTCGAGGCCGTCGGCCTCGCGCACCGCCTCAGCCACCGCCCGGGCGAGCTCTCCGGCGGCGAGCAGCAGCGCGTGGCGATCGCCCGCGCCCTCGTCATGCGGCCCAAGCTCCTCCTCGCCGACGAGCC
>JAGQIT010000832.1 GCA_020431135.1 Myxococcales bacterium
GGCATGGTCAAGCACGGCTCGAAGATGATCCAGGCGGTCGCCAACGCGACGGTCCCGCAGATCACCCTGGTGATCGGCGGCTCCTTCGGCGCCGGCAACTACGGGATGTGCGGGCGCTCCTTCGACCCGCGCTTCGTCTTCGCCTGGCCGGCGTCGCGGATCGCCGTGATGGGCGGCGAGCAGGCGGCCAAGGTCATGGAGATCATCACCAGCGCCAAGCTCCGGCGCATGGGCATGGAGCCCAACGCCCAGGCGATCGGCATGATGGGAAAGCAGATCAAGGACCGCCTCGACGCCGAGTCGAAGGCCCTCTACGCGACCGCGCGCCTGTGGGACGACGGGATCATCGATCCCCGCGACAGCCGCGAGGTCCTCGCCTTCGCCCTGGCGACGATCGACGAGTCGCGGCGCCGCGACCTCCACCCGAACACCTTCGGCGTCGCCCGCCTCTAGCCACGAACTCCGCCTACAAGACACCGAGAGGACGACGACATGTCTCGCCTACCTGCCTGCGAACACCTCGAGCTCCGCCAAGAGGGCTGGCGCCTGCACGTCACCCTCAACCGCCCCTACGTCCGCAACGCCATGAGCTTCAAGATGGTCGAGGAGATCATGGCGGTCTTCGACGCCCTCCACGAGCGCCACGACATCCGCGCGGTGATCCTCCGCGGCGCCGGCGGCAACTTCTGCTCGGGCGGCGACATCAAGGACATGGCCGCGGCCCGCCAGGCTGAGGTCGGCGCCGACGGGGTCGACCCCCTCGCCCACTCCAACCGCCTCTTCGGGGCGATGCTCACCGAGGTCAACCGCGCGCCGCAGGCCGTCATCGCGATCATCGAGGGCGCGGCGATGGGCGGCGGCTTCGGCCTCGCCTGCGTCAGCGACGTCGCCGTCGCCCACGTCAGCGCGGTCTTCAAGCTCCCCGAGACCAGCCTCGGGGTGCCGCCGGCCCAGATCGCCCCGTTCATCGTCCAGCGCCTCGGGATCACCCAGGCGCGCCGCCTCGCGGTCACCGGCGGCAAGATCGACGCCGCCGAGGCCCACCGCCTCGGCCTCGTCCACTACGTCGCCGGCGACGCCGTCGAGCTCGAGCAGCTCGTCGACACCATCCTCGCCCAGATCCACCGCTGCGCCCCGGCGGCGATCGGCGTCACCAAGGCGCTGATGCTCCGCGTCGGCGAGGAGCCGATCGAGGAGCTCCTCAACCGCGGCGCCCACCAATTCGCGGCGGCGATCCGCGGCCCCGAGGGGGTCGAGGGCACCGTCGCCTTCCTCCAGAAGCGCAAGCCGAAGTGGGCCCACCAGGGCGAGGACTGATCCCCGCGCCGCCGCAAAACCTGTCCTAATCGCCATGCCCGCCTTCTCGACCATCCTGATCGCAAACCGCGGCGAGATCGCCTGCCGGGTCCTCCGCTCGGCCCACGATCTCGGCTACCGCACGGTCGCCGTCTACTCCGACGCCGAGCCCGACGCCCGCCACGTCGCCCTCGCCGACCGCGCCCTGTGCATCGGCCCGGCGCCGGTCCGCGACTCCTACCTGTCGATCGACGCGATCCTCAGCGCGGCCCGCCGCGCCGGCGCCGACGCGATCCACCCGGGCTACGGCTTCCTCTCCGAGAACGAGGAGTTCGCGGCCGCCTGCGCCGCGGCCGGGATCACCTTCATCGGCCCGCCGGAGGCCGCGATCCGCCTGATGGGCAACAAGGCCCAGGCGAAGCTGCGGATGATCGCGGCCGGCGTCCCCTGCGTCCCCGGCTACTCGGGTGACGGCACGCCCGAGGGCCAGAGCGACGCCCGCCTCCTCGCCGAGGCCGCGAACGTCGGCTTCCCGCTGCTGATCAAGGCGGCGGCCGGCGGCGG
>JAGQIT010000833.1 GCA_020431135.1 Myxococcales bacterium
CATCCGCGTCTTGTCGCCGAGGATGCTGCCGCCCGAGCGCGCCGAGCTCGGATCAACCGCGAGAACCGCGACGCGGCGCCCCTGCGCGCACAGGTTGGTGCCGAGCGCCTCGATGAAGGTGCTCTTGCCCGCCCCAGGGACGCCGGTGATCCCGACCCGGTGGGCGCGCCCGGTCTCCGGCAGGAGGCGCTCCACGACCGCCCGCGCGAGCGCCTGATCGTCGGCGCGCTGCGACTCGATGAGGGTGATCGCGCGGCCGAGGATCGGCCGCTCGCCAGCGCGCACGCCCTCCACGTAGGCGTCGATCGAGAGCCGTCGAGGCATGGCGGCCGACCATAGCAGGCCGGGCCGAGGCGGACACGATCCTCATCGGCGACTCGCCGCCGGCGACCTCGGGTGGCGCCGCGCCTCGCCATCCGGCGATCTCCACGAGCGTGTCGCAGCGCTTCGCGTGGTTCGTGATGGTCGCGCGATGAATGGCAGGAGCGCCTCGAGGCCGACGAGGGCCTCTCCGCGGGGTCTCTGTTCCCCACGCACAAGAACGCCGTTTGGCGAGGCGCTCGCGCGGATCCCATCCGACGCTGCGATCGCCGACTCGCACGCGGCGAATAACGCGGCTCCCGAGGCCTCATCGACCGCTCGCGCCTTCGCCTGCCGCGGCGTGTATGCGACGATCGCCGCCCTCGCCATGCCGATCGCCGCCCTCGCCCACACCGCCTTCGCCGTCGTCATGGCGGCCGCGTCCCCCTCCGCCGCCGCCGCGTCGGGCGACGCGCAGCCAGAGGGCCCCGCCGCGACGAGCCCCGCCGCAGCGCCGTCGACCGGCGACGACGACGGCGATGATGAGATCACCGCCGAGGACGCCGCCGCCGATCCCTTCTCCGTCGACCTCGCGGTCGATCTGCCGATCATCGGCCTCACCGCGGCGGTCGCCTTCGGCACCGAGATGATCCGCGACCAGCTGATCTGGGACGGCTGCCACGGCTGCGACACCAGCCACCTCGGGCCGCTCGATCGCCGCGTCCTCGACAACTACAACGAGGGCGCGAAGATCACCTCGGACATCCTCCTCTACGGCTCCGTCGCCGTCCCGGCGGTCGTCGACTTCGCCGACGTCCTGATCCACCGGCGGACGATCGGCCGCTGGGGTCGCAGCTACGCCAAGGACTTCGCCGTTCTCGCCGAGGTCGCGACCGTCAACTTCGCCCTCACCAACGTCGTGAAGTTCGCCGTCCTCCGGCCGCGGCCCTACACCTACGGCCTCGACGGCTCCGATCGCGATCCGACCGAGGGCGACGCCCAGCTCTCGTTCTACTCGGGGCACACGTCGACGGCCTTCGCTATGGCGACCGCCTACAGCTACCTCTTCCAGGCGCGGCACCCGACCTCGAAGTGGCGCGCCCCGGTGTGGATCCTCAGCTACGGCCTCGCCTCGACGACCGGGGTGATGCGCGTCGTCGCCGGCAAGCACTTCTGGAGCGACGTCATCGTCGGCGCCGTCGCGGGCTCCGCCATCGGCCTGGCGATCCCGGCGATCCACCGCCGCCGCCCGTCCAAGCGCCGGTTCGCGGGGCCGATGCGCGTCGGCCTGACCGCGGATCGCTTCGGCTCGACGGTCGCG
>JAGQIT010000834.1 GCA_020431135.1 Myxococcales bacterium
AGGCGTTCATGCGCGGCGCCTGGCCGGCGACGTTGGGGGGCGCCTCGTCGGCGCCCGCGGCAGCGACGCAGCCGACGGCGACGCAGCCGACGGCGGCGAAGTCGAAGGCGACGAAGCCGAAGGAGGCGAAGCCGAAGGAGGCGAAGCCGAAGGCGACACTCACGGCGAAGCCGAAGGCGACACTCACGGCGAAGCCGAAGGAGGCGAAGCCGAAGGCCGAGCCGCGCCCCACTGCGACCGCGGGGGCCGGCATGCCCAAGCGCGTCGACGCTCCGCCGTCGGACGCCGCGGCCATCGCTGAGCGCCTCGGCGTTCGCGCGCTCGATCGGCTCTACGAGGTCGAAAAGGACTTCGCCCGCGGCTACCTCGCGATCGTCGGGGACGCGGCCCACTTCGTCATCAAGCGCTTCGGCGACTGGGACGTCGACGAGACCTACGCGCGCAGCGACGGGGTCTCCGCGGAGCTGCGGAGCAGCCTCTCGCGGATCGAGCTGCGCCTGCGCAAGACCTTCATCGCCGACGCGATCACCGGCCTCGACGAGGCGACCGCGCGGGCGATCGCCCTCCTCCTCGATCCCGAGGCGAAGGTCTAGCCGATCAACAGACGCGGCGCGAGGGCCGGGCGGCCGCTCGCGCCGCTCTGGCGCTCCGGGTGCTTCAGGTGCATCGCCGCTACTGCGGCGGCATGTAGATCGGCTCGACGTCGGCGCCGCCGGGGAAGGCGTAGGAGCCGGCTGGGCCGTAGCCGTAGGCGATGACGCCGAACTTCGTCACGCCCTTGATCGAGTGGACGCCGGCGTTGACCGGGCAGCGCCGCGACTCGTAGTCGACGCCGTCGACGGTGCCGGCGGGGGTGATCACGCAGTCGAGCGGCTCGACGCCGTCGATCGTGATCATGTTGGCGGTCTCGCTCGAGAGCACGACGTAGTTCTTGCCCCAGCCCCAAAGGCCGTCGTCAGAGGGGGTCAGGATCCGGTACTCGTCGCGGTACTGGGCGACCGGCGGGAAGACGGTCAGCGCCGGATCGCCGGTGTAGGGGCCGTCGACGTACTCCTGGCTGATCAGGAGCTGGGCGATCATGAAGGGCTTGGTGCCGCTGGCGACGAAGTCGGCGTCGGCCCAGGTCGTCACGACGTCGCCGGGCTGGAGGTTGAACTTGTCATACGGCGCCGGCAGGTTGGTGGTGATCGCCGCGTTCTCGGCGACGCCGACGAAGCGGATCACGTCGGGCTCGTGGTAGTCGCCGGAGGAGCGGATCGGGCTGCGGGTGATCACGTACTCGCGGCCGATCGACTCGACCGGGAAGAGCTGCTCCTCGAGGTGATCGAGGCAGCAGGTGCTCTCGCCGTCCCAGCCCGGGTAGGTCGGGATCTCGACGACGCCGCCGGGGGCCGCGGTCGACTCGACGCCGGAGAACACGGCGACGGGCTTGTCCGAGAGCACCACCGTGCCCGTGAGGTCGGCGATCTTCTTGGCGTTGTCCTGGAAGGTGCCGTCGTCGGTCTCGAGGTTGAGGACGTCGAAGGGCCCGATCTTGACGACGATCTCGTCGCCGGGGCCGGCGGCCGGGATCGGCGGGTTGCCCTTGATTCGCCAGGTCGGCTTGACGGTCACGGTGGTCTCCGGCTCGGTGCCGACGATCGTCACGGCGGAGCGGTCGATGATGTCGAAGAGCTTGATCGGGTGCCCCGCCGGCCAGCCGAGGACACGGTAGTTCTTGCCGAGCGCCGGCGTCGGCAGGAGGAGCGAGGCGTCGTTCGAGAAGGCGTTCTTGAAGACGTTGAACTGGTAGACGACGATCGGCGCCGACGAGGTGATGCGGAAGGCGTTCGACGACAGGCAGGTGCCCGGGGCGGCGTAGTCGTTCGGCATCAGGCCGCAGTCGACCTCGCGGGTCGGCAGCTCGACCGGGACGACCTCGTCGGCGTCGATGGTGAGCTGCTCGACGACGACGAGGTCGAGCGGCTCGCCGGGGGCGGCGACGTTGATCTCGATCGTGACGTCGGTGAAGCCCGAGCCGGCGCTCGAGATCGCGACGCCCCAGGGCGCGCTCGCGGGGTCGTTGAACGCGTCCTGCTGGTCCATGTCGACGGCCCAGAATTCGCAGCCGAAGTTCGACGGCTTGTCGACGGCGTCGTCGCAGGTGACGATGTCGCCGCCGCTGTCCCCGGTGTCGGTGTCGGTGTCCGCGCCGACGTCGTAGAGCGGGTTGAGGGTGTCGCTCTCGCTCGCGGCGCTCGCCGCCGAGGTGCCCGACTCGGTGCCGGAGTCGGTGCCGGTGGCCGAGCCCGTGCTCGTGCTCGCGGTGTCCGTGCCGCCGCTTGTGGTCGTCGTCGCGGTCGCGCTCGCGCCCGTGATCTCTGTGGTCCCGCTGGCGGCGGTGGCCGATTCATTCACCGTGTCGTCGCCGCACGCGGGGCCGATGACGCCAGAGAGGAGGAGCAGGGTGGGGAGCAGGGGACGCGTGTTGGAGGCCATAATCAGATCCGAGCGCGCGCGATTTTATCAGTTGATGATGGATTTCGCGCCCCCGGCTCGTCCGGCTCCGGGCCGCGACGTCCTGCGGGGTCCTGCGGCGTTGGCGTTGTGGATCAGCGGTCGTCGCCGAGGTCGCGGGCGAGGGCGAGGAGGTCGCGGAGGGCCGTCGTCGCCGGGACGTCAGGCGCCGGGCTCCCGCGCAGGACGCAGCGCGTGCCGGCGATGGACTCGGGGTAGGCGGCGTGCGGGGCCGCCGTCAGGCGATCGAGGGCCGCCGCGACCTCGGCCATTCGCTCCGGCGGATCGACGCGGAGCCCGATCCCGCCGGAGGTCTCGACGTGCGCCGGCTCGCCCGGGAGGCCGTCGCGCCACTCCCAGACCGTGCGCCGCGCCGGGCGGATGGTCAGCCCCGCGAGGAGGAAGGGCCGCTGCCGGGTCGCCGTCACGCGGAGCCAGTCGCGCCAGCGTCCGCGCAGGAGCGACGTCCTCTGCCAGATCGAGCCGAGCTCCGCCACGAGGTCGAGGTCGTCGAGCTTCCCCTCGAGGCGCCAGGTCGTCGGGATCTCGGGGTCGCGGCGGGGCTTGAGGCCCAACGACGCGGCCGCCTCCGCGGCGCGCTCGGCCGCGCGGGTGACGGCCTGCTCCTCTCGGCGTCGACGCACTCGTTGGATCTACATCGATCGCCGCGGCGCGACGACGCCGACGGGACGCGCATACCGCGTGTTGTCCGGTCCGTGCCGCCAAGCGTGCTCTGCGCGACTATCATCGGGCGTTGCGCGATTGCGCGCGTTTCGCCCGCTTGGTAAGACGCCGCGATGCGCCACCACAAAACCGC
>JAGQIT010000835.1 GCA_020431135.1 Myxococcales bacterium
CCTCGCCGACGGCCTCCTCGGCAAGGGCGAGACGACCCGCGCCTGCGCCCACCTGCGAGCGATCGTCAGCATCGACCCGCAAAAGGCGCAGCACCACGCCGACCTCGCCCGCTGCCTCGGCGCCGCCGGCCAGTGGGAGCTCGCCCAGGACGCGATCGTCGACGGCCGCGGGCGCCTGCGCGGCAGCGCCTCGGCGCTCGACAGGGCGGCGGCCGACGTCTCCAGCCGGATGATCCCGGCGCTCGCCCCCGACAACCTCCACAGCTACGCCGACCTCAAGGCGACGCTGACCTGGACCGGCGGCGTCGACCTCGACGTCGCCTTCGTCGACAGCCGCGGCCGCCGGCTGTCGGCGCTGCGGCGCGAGGGGATCCTCGTCCGCGAGCGCGACGGCGAGGAGACCGTGACGATGCGCAGCGTCAGCAAGCCGGTCTTCGTCGAGGTCAGCCGCAAGGGCGTCGGCGGCGGCGTCAAGGGCCCGCCGGTCTCCGCCACCCTAAAGATCAAGACCGGCGATCAGACCAAGACCTTCGACATCACCAGCGACCACGCGACCCTGCGCCTGGCCAAGGTCTCGTGGAGCCGGTGAGCGCGACCGCCCGCCGCCGCGCGCCAGCTGCGGCGGGCGACCTGCTGCGAGCGCCCGCGCGTCCCCTCGCGGGCTGGAGCAGCGACCCCGCGCCGACGGACGCAGGGCTCGCGCCGCGGGCTGCTAGAGTTCTCGCCATGGCCGCCCGGACGACGCCAGCCCTCGGCCTCCTCGCGCTCGCGCTGGGCGTCGGCGCCAGCGGCTGCAAGCGCGGCCCCGCCGAGACCGCGACGCCGACGAAGGAGATCTTCGTCCTCGAGGAGAACGCCAAGCCGACGGACATCCACGACCTCGAGCTCCTCCGCCTGCGCGGCGCCCTCGGTCAGCACGCCGAGGTCCGCGAGGCGATCCTCCCGCGCCTCGAGGCCGCCTCCGCCGAGGCCCCGGACGCGGGCCGCGACGCGCTCCGCCGGCTGATGATCGAGCTCGCCCTCGCCGAGGGCGACGCGGCGACGGCAGCGGCCGAGCTGACGATCCTCGAGCGCGACGTCACCCGCCTAGGCCCGGCCGCCAGCGCCGAGGCCCAGGCGATCGTCTCGCTCCTCTACAGCGACCTCGCCTACCGCGGGAACTACTTCCTCGACGCCCGCAAGTGGTCGCTGCGGGCGGTCGCGCTGCTCGAGAGCGGCGACTCGCCGCTCCTCGGCGACGCCCTGACGACCCTCGCGCGCAGCCAGCTCGCCCTCAACAACGCCGACCAGGCGCTCGACGTTCTCCTTCAGGCGACGACGCAGCTCGAGCGCCACCACGAGGCCGAGTACGCCGACCTCCACGAGGCGCGCCTCCTCAAGGTCGACGTCCTCCTCGCGCTGCGCATGCCGGGCGAGGCGGTGATCGCCGCCGGCGAGGTGTACGACGGGGCCATCGAGCGCTTCGGCGGCGAGTCGCTGCCGCACGCCGAGGCCCTCCTCGCGGTCGCCGCGGCGACCTACGCCAGCGGCTCCGAGTCGGCGGCGCGGTCGATGTTCACCGACGCCAAGGAGATCTTCTGGGAGGTCCAGACCAAGCAGCCGCCGTCGCCCTTCCCGGTGTCCGAGCGCCTTGTCAGGCGCCTCAACCAAATGGGCCAGCTCCTCCCCGAGGCGCCGCGCGACGACCTCGACGACGGCGGGGATGAGGGCGCGGCGGAGCCCGACGCGAGCGCGGGCGTCGAGACCTCGCCCGCGTAGGCAGCGGAGCCCGCGATGTCAGCCGGCGAGCGCCAGGCGCAGGCCCTGCTTGGCCGTCGACCCCGACCCCGCGGCGACGTAGCGACCGCCGCGGCGGAGCTCCTCGAGGAACTCGATCACGTAGCCGCGGACGACCTCGTCGATCGCCGTGACCTCGTCGCGGAGCACGGCCGCGAGCGCCTCGGCCGACGGCGCCTGGTCGAGAACCTCAAGGAGCGCGTCGTTGATCTCCGGCAGCGCCTGCGCGTACCAGAGCTGCCGCACGGCCTCGAGGAGCGCCGACAGGTGGGGGACGACGGCGGCGAAGGGGAGCGCCGCGAGCCGCTCAGCGCACTCCAGGATGTAGCGCACCGACGCGTCGTCGAAGGCCTTCTCGCGGGCGAGGTCGTCGACCAGACGACCGGCGCGGGCGATCTCTTCGGCGCTCGCCGAGGTCGCCCCCGCGGCGCCGCTCACCGGCATGCGCCCGAGGATCAACCCCGCCTCCCGGATGTCCTTGTCCCGCTGGAGGAGCGGTCGCAGGCCCGCGGCCGCGTCCAGCACCTGCCGCGCCTCGGCGGCCGGCACCGACGGCTCGACCCAGATCCACAGCCACGCGTAGGCGGCCTCGCGCCACGGCTCGGGGAGGCGCCCGAGATGCGCCGGCAGGCCCTCGACCTTGGCCGCGAAGCTAGCGACGCCGTCCTCGAGACCGGCGGCGAAGAACGCCTCGAGCGGACCTGCGAGCGCCGCGTCATCGATGTCGGGCAGGGCGTCGCGGCGCGCCGCCGCGTAGTGCGAGAGGGTGCTCTTGTCGATCACGGCCGAGGACGATACACGAGCGGCGACGCGACGCGCACGCGCCCGACGAGAGCTCGCGGCCTCGCCACGCACGCAGATCGCCGACCGACGCCGCGCGTGCAAGGCCTGGGATGGCGCGCCGCGCCGGTCTACTATCCCCCGAGGATCCGCTGATGGCGAACGAGCACGAGCCCTACCGACTCCCCTGGCAGCGCGCTCGCGTGGCTCGCCCGCGCCGCCCGTTCGCCCTCGCCAGCGCCTTCGCCCTCGGCGTGTGCGCCCTCGGATCGCCCGCCGCCGCCCAACCGGGCGACGCGAACGCCGTCGCCGGCGATCCGGGAGTCCCTCTCGATCCGGACGCGGGCGGTCCGCTCGTCGCCCCGCGCCCGACGAGCACCCTGCCGCCCGAGCTCGTCCTCCCGGCGAGCGACGAGGCCGCGCGGGCCCAGAGCCTGAGCGCGGTCCGCCGCTTCGCCGACGCCGCCCTCGCCTTCGAGGCGCTGTGGAACCAGACCCGCGATCCCCGCTTCCTCTACCACGCGGCGATCGCCTGGGCGAACGCCGGGCGCCACGGCCTCGCCGCCCTCGACCTCCGCAACGTCCTGCGGACGATGAGCCTCTCGGACCCCGTCAGCGACCAACTTACGCGCCGCTTCGAGGCCGAGAGGTCGCGCGCCATCGCCGTCAGCCTGCGCCTGCACCCGGGCCCCGAGGGGACGACGCGCACGCTCCCGAGCGACCTCATCAGCCGTACCAAGGTCGTGATCGAGACGATCGACCCCGGGCTCGCCGGGAGCCCCTTCCGGCTCACGATCGACCCGCAGCAGCTCCACGAGATCTACCTCGATCCCGGCACCTACGACGTTCTCGTCGAGGTCCACGGCTACCGCCCGCAGCGCCACCGCTGGGTGCTCAAGGCGGCGGCCGAGCCCACCGCGGCGTGGGACCTCTTCCTCGAGCCCGAGCGCGTCGTCGTCGACCTCCGCATCAAGCCCGAGAAGGCGTTCCGCGGCCGCAAGCAGAGGCGCAGCCTCAAGCTCACGCAGAGCGGCGTCAGCGAGCCGATGGTCGTCGAGCGCGACGACATCGATCCGAGCGAGACCGTCGTCCTCACGCCGGGCGCCTGGAACTTCCGCATCGACACGCCGCGCTACTACACCGACTACAACGTCCAGATCACCCCGCAGACCCGGAACCTCGACGTCTACCTGAACAAGCGCTCCGCGGACGCGCCGCGCTTCGATCGCCGGCGCAAGGCGCTGCTCTCCGCGGGGATCTTCATGTCGGCGAGCTACATCACCGGCATCGGCCTGATCCTCGGCGGCACGGCGCGCGAGAACAGGATCGAGGAGGGCTACACCGAGGCGCTCGTCGACCTCGGCGTCGACCTCGAGTCGGAGGAGCCCCTCGACGACGCGACGGTCGCCGCCGCGGAGGAGCTCGTCCCGACCGCCGAGTACCACAAGGACCTGCGCGTCGCCGCCAACCTCCAGACCGCCGGCGTGGTCACGGCGTTCGCCGGCATCGGCGCGCTCATCGGCTCGATCCCCGCGTTCACCGGGAGCAAGCGCCGCTTCGGCTACATCAACCTCGGCGTCAGCGCGGCGATGCTCGGCGGCGGCATCGCCTGGATGACCGCCTACGCGGCCAAGAGCGACGCCCTCCTCAGCCCCACCGACCCGGCCGAGCGCGTCACCGACGAGGAGTTCAGCGCGCTCGTCGGCCACCGCCTCGGCGCCGGCTTCCTCCTCGGGGTCGGCGGCGGCCTCTTCGTCGAGACGACCCTCGTCTTCCTCATCGATCGCCGCCGACGTCGGCGCTACGGCTACGGCGCGGCGCCCCTCCTCGGCCCCGGCCTCGCCGGCGCCAGCTTCCAGGGGCGCTTCTAGCCGCCCGCGGCGAAGATCGTCAGGACCGCGCGGCGCTGCCATGCCGGGCGTCAAGCGGCTCGGCGACGGCTCGCTGCGTCGCAGGCCCACGCGCCCCGCCCGCGAAGGTCTGCTACAAGGGCCCCATGCGCCCGCAGACCGCCGCCCTCGCCCTCTCGCTCACCGTCGCCCTCAGCCTCGTCGGCGCCTGCGACAAGAAGGAGGAGGCGCCCGCCGAGGTGACGCGGACCGAGACGGTGCAGCTCGAGGTCAAGAAGACCGAGGCCCCGGCGCCCGAGGCGACCACGACCGCCGAGGCGGCCGATCCGGGCCTGATCATCGTCGACAGCGATCAGCCCGTCGCCGCGACCGTCGAGCGCCTGCGCGGCGACATCGAGGCCAAGGGCATGAAGATCATGGCGGTCGTCGACCACTCAGCCAACGCCGCCGGCGTCGGCCTCGAGCTGCCGCCGACCCAGCTGATCCTCTTCGGCAAGCCCGAGGGCGGCACCCTGCTGATGCAGGCCAAGCGGACCGTCGCCATCGACCTGCCGCAGAAGATGCTCGTCTGGGAGGAGGACGGGAGGACGAAGATCGCCTTCAACGACCCGACCTGGATGCTCGCCCGCCACGGCGCCGAGGTGCCGGCGGAGATGCCGACGAAGATCCGCGCCATCCTCGACGGCCTCGCCAAGGGCGGCGCCGCGGCCCCGGCGGCCGACAAGCCCGCCGAGTAGCGCCGCGGCGCCCTCTCCTGCGGCGCCTACGGTACCGTCAGCACCGGACAGGGCGCCTTGCGGACGACCCGCTCGGCGACGCTGCCCATGAGGAGCTGGGTGATCTTGCGGCGCCCGTGCGTGCCCATGACGATCATCCCGATCTCGTTGTCGCGGGCGTAGCGGATCAGCTCCGCGTACGGATCGCCGATGAGGACGACGGGGATCACCCCCTCCGCCGGCAGGTTGTGGGCCTCGAGGTGCTGGTGGAGCAGGCGCGTGGCGACCTCGCGGGCGCGCGCCTCAAAGTCGGCGGGGCGGCCGAGCTCGTTCGACACCGCCGACGTCGACTCCTTGACCACATGGGCGATGTGGAGCTTGGCGCCGAAGAGCTCGGCGAGGGCGAAGGCGAAGCGCAGCGCCTTCACCGAGTTGTCGCTGAAGTCGCTGGGATGGAGGACGGAGTCGACCTTGATGGTCGCTAGGGCGGGGGGGAGGTTCATGGTGCGCTCCTTCGTGTGCGGCGTCGGCCGTCGGCGTCGGGCTCGTTCAGGCTAGCGCCACGCCTTGTGCAGGCGGCGAACATCCTGCAGGCGCATCGCCTCGCGGTGCGACGACAGTGCGTGCATCTGCTCGAGGCCGCGGATCTCGAGGGTCCGCCCGCGCGCCGACTCGACCTCCGAGAACATCGCCTCGCAGGCCGTGTGGTCGATCAGCGCCGTGTGGGCGTCGATGTCGAGGATGACCTCCTTGACCCCCGGATCGAGGCTGGCGAGGTCCTCGTGCAGCTTGTAGGCGTTGAAGCAGACGAGCGGCCGGGTGATGTGGAAGGTCGCCGTCGCGCCGTCGATGTCGACCTTGCCGACAGGGTCGCGGAACGTGTCGCCGAGGATCCGCCGCAGCGAGACCTCCTTGCCGGCGCTCCGGGCCTCGCGGCGGGCGAGGACGGCGATGAGCCCGAACTTGGCGATCGTCCCGAGGATCACGCCGATCAGCAGGTCGGTGAAGAGGATCGCCAGGATCGTGAAGGTGTAGAGGGCGACCTGCTCGATGCCGATCTCGGCGAGGTGCTTGCCGATGCTCGGGTGGACCATCCGCCAGCCCGTGTAGACCAGGATCGCGCCGAGCGTCGCCTTCGGGATCAGGGCGATCAGCGACGGGGCGATGAAGAGGAAGACGAGGAGGAAGCCGGCGTTGACGAAGTTCGCCCACAGCGTGCGGCCGCCAGCCTCGATGCAGGTCTTGCTCTTCACGCCGCCGGGGATCACCGTCAGGCCGCCGACGAGGCTCGACAGGACGTTCGAGATCCCCATCGCGCGGAGGACGCGGTCGGGCTCCGAGCGCCGGTGGAAGGGGTCGATGCGGTCGATCGCCTGGGCGGTCGCCAGCGACTCGACGCCGTCGATCAGGGTCAGGGTGATCGCCCCGACCATGGCCGCGCCCCAGAGGTCGACGCGCGCGAGCATCCCGGCGAAGTCCGGCGGGTGGATCCCCGAGAAGGGGTTGTCCGGGACCTGGATCAGGAAGCGCGGATCTGCGCTCAGGCCGACGCCCAGCGCCATGATGACGCCGACGACGACGGCGAAGAGGTGCGGCGGGATCACCTGGAAGAGGCGGAACCTCCGGGCCGTCTGGGTGCTCACCGCGAGCATCACGACGAGCCCGACCGCGCCGATCGCCAGGGCCATGTGGTCGCCCTGGCTCGCCCAGGTCGGCACCTCCTCCATGTACTCGAAGAAGCCGTGGGCGTGGATCTTCTCGTTGTAGCCGAAGAAGAGCGGCAGCGCCTTGACGAGGATGAGGACGCCGATCGCCCCGAGCATCCCCTCGACGACGCTGGCCGGGAAGATGCCGGCGAAGCGCGCGAGGCCGAGGCGGGCCATGACGATCTGGGCGAGGCCGACGAGGAAGATGACGACCAGCAGGAGGTCGTAGCCGGCGCCGACGTGGTCGGCGTCGCCGGCCCCGCCGAGGGCGACCATGATCGCCAGGAGGGCCGGGGCGAGGCCGGCCGCCGGCCCCGAGATGGTGACGAACGAGCCGCCGACGAAGGGGAAGACGAGGCCGGCGATGACCGACGAGATGATCCCGTAGATCGGCGGCGCGCCGGAGGCGATCGCGATGCCGGAGGACAGGGGCAGCGACACCAGGGAGACGACGAAGCCGGCGAGGAGGTCGGCGCGCCAGTGCTTCAGCCCCTTGATCCCGTTCTCGGGCTTCTCGATGGGCAGAGGCGTCGGCGGCTCGCCGCCAGGGTCGCTGGTGGTGTGGGGGGGGTGGGCTTGTTGCACGGCGGAGAAATCTCGATCAGAAGACGCACGAATCCCGTCGCAGCCGCCTCTCCCCCTCTAGACGAGGTTCGGGCGCCCACGCGGTCGATCGTGTTGGTAGTTTGCTCGGCCCCTAGAGGGGCGCTCTCCGGCGGCGCGCCGCATCATGTGCCGCGCCTGCGTCGGATGTCTGTTGCGAGCCTCGCTCGCGTGCAGGTCGCCCTGCGTCTGCGATCGTCGCGCGCTGAGCAGAGGCATGAGCCCATGCCCGGTCGCGATCGCGGCGGAGGTCCGCCTACGCTGGCGGGCCGCGGGCCTCGTAGCTCCCGTGCGACCAGCGCGACGTGGTTCTCTCGGCCGACGTCGCAGCTGTGAAGGGCTGGGCGTCCGCGACCTGGAGGCGCGCCTCGGGACCGACGAAGGTCTCGCCGTCGCGCTCGACCTCGAGCTCCTTGGCGTCCTTCTCCTTCTCGGCCTTCGACTCCTCGAGCTCGCCCGGGGCATCGTCGCCGTCCTCTTCGCTGACCGTCGCGGTCACCGGAAGGGCGAGGCTGATTATCAGCCCGAAGACCACGCCGAAGCGGGCTAGGAGCCGACTGAAGCGCAGCCGGAGGAGATTTTCGATCGCGGGAGACACCGCCGATTCACGTCGACGATACGCGCGCCACAATTCCTGTCAAGATGAAGAATGTGCAGTGTTTCGAGCGTCCGCTCGCCTGCGACAGCGTGACGCTCTGCGCCCGCAGACGGCCGCGCTACTGCGGGATGAAGCACTGGATCGACGTGTCGATCCGGAAGTTCGACTGATCCGTGTGACGCTCGGCGTGGAAGATGTCCATCGGGTAGGTGCCCCCCGGCGTGATCCCGAGATAGGCCGCCTGCGCGTCGAGGTCGACGGTCTTCGACAGCGGCGGGTGGAGCCCGCCGAGGTCGATCGCCAGCTTGCCGTTGATGAAGGTCCAGAGGTCGTCGTCGCC